>NZ_JBDJMU010000003.1:0-279852 GCF_039674105.1 Luteimonas sp. TWI596 | reverse complement strand
GTGTGTTTGCTCCAAAACAAAACCCCGGGGAATTTGTCCTTTTTCGTTGTTCAATAGTCCACTCTGACCCCGGTTTTGCCGATTGATGCGTGACCGAGCCGAGGAGCAACCCCGGCAGGCGCAACGCTGCCACCGAAGCCCGCCTCACCGTGATCGAACGATTGCGCGCACAAGCGCGCACGAAGAAAAGCCCGGCCAGAGGCCGGGCTTCAAAGGGGCAACTGCGGGCAGCGGCCTAGACTGCGTCGGCCGCCTCGCGGGCCTGCCGATCGAGCTCGTCGAGCGCGGCCTGGACCTTGAGCATCACTTCGCGCGTGCCCTCGTGGGCCAGCCCCGAGATCAGGAACCAGGGACCCGCCCACGCCAGCGCCTCGACGATCCGCGCTGCCTCGGCCTGCGCCTCTTCGGGCAGCAGCGTGTCGGCCTTGTTGATCAGCAGCCAGCGCGGCTTGTCGAGCAGCGCCGCATCGAACTTGCCGAGCTCGCGCTCGATCGCGCGCACCTGGTCGACCGCATCGCTGCCGTCGAGCGGCGCGATCTCCACCAGATGCAGCAACAACCGGGTGCGCTGGATGTGGCGCAGGAACAGCGCCCCCAGCCCCGCGCCATCGGCCGCCCCCTCGATCAGACCGGGGATATCGGCGATCACGAAGCTGCGCGCCGGCTCGACGCTGACCACACCCAGGTTCGGATACAGCGTGGTGAACGGATAGTCGGCGACCTTCGGCGTCGCCGCCGAGACCGCCCGGATCAGCGTGCTCTTGCCGGCGTTCGGGAACCCCAACAGGCCGACGTCGGCCAGCAGTTTGAGCTCGAGCCGCAGCGTGCGCTCCTCGCCGCCCTCGCCCGGCGTCGACTGGCGCGGCGAGCGATTGGTCGAGCTCTTGAAGTGCATGTTGCCCAGGCCGCCCTTGCCACCGCGCGCCACCAGCAGCCGCTGACCGTGCGCGGTCAGATCGCCAATGACCTCGTCGGTGGTGACGTTGTGCACGACGGTGCCAACCGGCACCACGATCACCAGATCGTCGCCGCCCTTGCCGTACATCTGCCGGCCCATGCCGTTCTCGCCGCGCTGCGCGCGGTACATCGTCTGGTGACGGAAATCGACCAGCGTGTTGAGGTTCTCGTCGGCGATCAACCAGACACTGCCGCCGTCGCCGCCGTCGCCGCCGTCCGGCCCACCGAGCGGAATGAACTTCTCACGCCGGAACCCGACGCAGCCATTGCCGCCGTTGCCGGCAGTGACGGTGATTTCGACTTCGTCGACTAACTTCATGGGATTGGGAATTCGAAAAAAATGGGGGATTGGGACAAGCGGGGCGACAGCAGTCTACCTGCCTCGCTCTGGTGGACCGGCTCTGGACATGCGGTGCGCGCGTGCGGCGCCCGAATTCCCATTCCCGAATCCCGTCTTTCCTGGTGGGCTGCGCCGCCAGAAAGACGAAACCCCGCCGGAGCGGGGCTTCGTGCCGGACGACGTCGCGCGGGGATTACTGCGCGGCGACGACGTTGACGGTGCGGCGGTTCTTCGGACCCTTGGTCGTGAACTCGACCTTGCCGTCGACCAGCGCGTACAGCGTGTGGTCGCGACCCAGGCCGACGCCGCTACCCGGATGGAACTGGGTGCCGCGCTGACGCACGATGATGTTGCCGGCCTCGATGGCCTGACCACCGTAGATCTTGACGCCGAGGTACTTCGGGTTGGAGTCGCGGCCGTTGCGCGAGGAACCTACGCCCTTCTTGTGTGCCATGCCTGCTGCTCCTTACTTGCTGCCACCGGCGATGCCGGTGATCTCGATTTCGGTGTAGTGCTGACGGTGCCCCTGCCGCTTCATGTGGTGCTTGCGGCGGCGGAACTTGATGATGCGGATCTTCTCGGCGCGGCCGTGCGACTTGATCGTCGCGCTGACGCTGGCGCCGGCGAGCGCATCGCCGAGCTTCACGCCGTCGGCGTCGCCGAGCAGCAGGACGTTGTCGAACTTGATCTCGCTGCCGACATCGCCGTCGAGCTTCTCGACGCGCAGCGTCTCGCCCGCCATCACGCGGTACTGCTTGCCGCCCGTCACCAGGACTGCATAACTCATGACCAGACTTCCTCTGTAGTTATTGTGGTCGCTGCCGCCATCGAGGGCGGACAGGAGCGGAATTGTAATGCGATCAGCGGCTTGCGGTCAAACCACCCCAGATCGTACGGACGTGCGCGCCGCTCTGCGGGGAAGGCGCCAGCCCGGGCACCTGAACCGCCTCGTCTCACGGCCTGCGACCGCCCCCCGTCACACTGGCGTTCGGCCGATTTGCCCCCAAATGACCGGCTCGGTAGTCTGACCGATTGCCCGTTCCCGCGCCTCTCAAGGGCGCGCGCGTGCCTCCCCCGCCCTCCAACCGGACCTGACGTCGATGGCGATGGACACCATCCGCATTCGCGGTGCCCGTACCCACAATCTCAAGAACATCGATCTCGACCTGCCGCGCGACCAGCTGATCGTCATCACCGGCCTGTCGGGCTCGGGCAAGTCGTCGCTGGCGTTCGACACGATCTACGCCGAAGGCCAGCGCCGCTACGTCGAGTCGCTGTCGTCCTACGCGCGGCAGTTCCTCAGCGTGATGGAGAAGCCCGATCTCGACCACATCGAGGGCCTGAGCCCGGCGATCTCGATCGAGCAGAAGTCGACCTCGCACAACCCGCGCTCGACCGTCGGCACGATCACCGAGATCTACGACTACCTGCGCCTGCTCTATGCACGCGTCGGCAGCCCGCGCTGCCCCGACCACGGCTACCCGCTCGAGGCGCAGACCGTCAGCCAGATGGTCGACCAGGTGCTCGCACTCGATCCCGAACAGCGCTGGATGCTGCTGGCGCCGGTCGTGCGCGACCGCAAGGGCGAGCATGCGCAGGTCTTCGAGCAACTGCGCGCCCAGGGCTATGTGCGCGTGCGCGTGGACGGCGAACTGTACGAGATCGACGCGCTGCCGACGCTGGCGCTGCGCCAGAAGCACACCATCGAAGCGGTCATCGACCGCTTCAAGGTGCGCGAGGACATGAAGCAGCGGCTGGCCGAGTCCTTCGAGACCGCGCTCAAGCTCGGCGAGGGCATGGCCTCGGTGCAGGCGATCGACGATGCGTCGATTCCGCCGCACCTGTTCTCGTCCAAGTACAGCTGCCCGGTCTGCGACTACGCGCTGCCCGAGCTCGAGCCGCGACTGTTCTCGTTCAACGCACCGATGGGCGCCTGCCAGACCTGCGACGGCCTGGGCATGAGCGAATTCTTCGATCCCGACCGCGTCGTCGTGCACCCCGAGCTGTCGCTGGCGGCCGGTGCGGTGCGCGGTTGGGACCGCCGCAACGCCTACTACTTCCAGCTGATCCAGTCGCTGGCCCGTCACTACAAGTTCGACGTCGACGCGCCGTGGCAGGACCTGCCGCAGGCCTCGCGCGATGCGGTGCTGCTGGGCAGTGGCGAGGAGACGATCACCTTCACCTACATCACCGACTCGGGCGCGCGCACCCAGCGCAAGCACCGGTTCGAGGGGATCGTGCCGAACCTGGAGCGGCGCTATCGCGAGACCGAGTCGGCCGCGGTGCGCGAGGAACTGGCCAAGTTCATCAGCGAACGCCCGTGCCCGGACTGCGGCGGCGCGCGGCTCAACCGCTCGGCGCGCAACGTGTTCGTCGCCGACCGGCCGCTGCAGTCGCTGGTCGTGCTGCCGATCGACGAGGCACTGGCGTTCTTCGAAGGCCTGGAGCTGCCGGGCTGGCGCGGCGAGATCGCCGCCAAGATCGTCAAGGAGATCGGCGAGCGGCTGAGCTTCCTGGTCGACGTCGGCCTGGACTATCTGACCCTCGAGCGCAAGGCCGACACGCTGTCGGGCGGCGAGGCGCAGCGCATCCGGCTGGCCTCGCAGATCGGCGCCGGCCTGGTCGGCGTGATGTACGTGCTCGACGAGCCGTCGATCGGCCTGCACCAGCGCGACAACGAGCGCCTGCTCGGCACGCTGACCCGCCTGCGCGACCTGGGCAACACGGTGATCGTCGTCGAGCACGACGAGGACGCGATCCGCCTGGCCGACCACATCGTCGACATCGGCCCGGGCGCCGGCGTGCACGGCGGCGAGGTTGTCGCCCAGGGCAGCTACGACGACGTGCTCAAGGCCCCGCGCTCGCTGACCGGCCAGTACCTGTCGGGCAAGCGGCGGATCGAGATCCCGGCCAAGCGCCACACGCCCAATCCAAAGATGCGGCTGCGGCTGCTGGGCGCGTCGGGCAACAACCTCAAGAACGTCGACCTGACGATCCACTCGGGGCTGTTCACCGCGATCACCGGCGTCTCGGGCTCGGGCAAGTCGACGCTGATCAACGACACCCTGCACTCGCTGGCCGCCAACGAGATCAACGGCGCCTCGCACAAGGCCGCGCCCTACCGCGAGATCGAGGGCCTGGATCTGTTCGACAAGGTCGTCGACATCGACCAGTCGCCGATCGGACGCACGCCGCGGTCCAACCCGGCCACCTACACCGGCCTGTTCACGCCGCTGCGCGAGTTGTTTGCGCAGGTGCCCGAGGCGCGCGCGCGCGGTTATTCGCCAGGCCGCTTCAGCTTCAACGTGCGCGGCGGTCGCTGCGAGGCCTGCCAGGGCGACGGCCTGCTGAAGGTCGAGATGCACTTCCTGCCCGACGTCTACGTGCCTTGCGACGTGTGCCAGGGCAAGCGCTACAACCGCGAGACGCTGGAGATCCTCTACAAGGGCCACAGCATCCACGACGTGCTGGAGATGACGGTCGAGGACGCGCTGACGCTGTTCGAGCACCTGCCGCCGATCGCGCGCAAGCTCGAAACGCTGGTCGATGTCGGCCTGAGCTACGTCAAGCTCGGGCAGAGCGCGACCACGCTGTCGGGCGGCGAGGCGCAGCGCGTCAAGCTGTCGAAGGAGCTCTCGCGCCGCGACACCGGGCGCACGCTCTACATCCTCGACGAGCCCACGACCGGCCTGCACTTCCACGACATCGAGCACCTGCTCAGCGTGCTGCACAAGCTGCGTGACGACGGCAACACGGTCGTGGTGATCGAGCACAACCTCGACGTCATCAAGACCGCCGACTGGGTCATCGACCTGGGCCCGGAGGGCGGCCACCGCGGCGGGCAGATCATCGCCGAAGGCACGCCCGAGCAGGTCGCCGCGATGCCCCAGTCGCACACCGGCCAGTTCCTCGCGCGCCTGCTGCAGACCGTGCCGGCCGAGGCTGCCGAGCCGCGGGCGGCGCGCAAGCTGGCCCGCAAGTCGACCGCGCACCTGCCCAAGCCGCTGCCGCGCAAGGGCGCCTCGACCAAGGCCGCCGAGGCCGAGGCCGCCGCTCGCGCGGAACTGCGCAAGACCGACACCAAGCCCAAGTCGAAGCCCGCGGCCAAGCGGGCCGGCAAGACGAGCAAGGCGAAGGGAGCCAAGGCATGAACGATGCGAAGGTGCTGATCCGTGTGCCGATCGAGTTGCGCTGGCGCGACCTCGACGCGTTCGACCACGTCAACAACGCAACCTTCATGACCTATCTGGAGGAAGCGCGCATCCGCTGGTTCGACTCGATCGGCGAAGCATGGGTCACCGAGGCCACTGCGCCGCTGCTGGCGGCGGTGCAGATGAACTACCGGCTGCCGATCCCCTACCCTTCGCGCATCGTCGTCGAGTTGTCGGCGCAGCGCGTGGGCACGACCAGCGTCACCGTCGGCCACCGCATCGTGTCCGAGGACGGCGCCACCCTGCATGCCGACGGCCACGTCGTCGTGGTCTGGATCGACCGCGCGACCGGGCGGCCGACGGCGCTGCCCGAGTCGGTGCGGGCCAAGGCGCTGGCCTGACACCACGCCGGAGACACAAGCGGCGTAACGTGCCGCATGCGCTTGCTCGAGCGATCGGCCGCGCCGACGGCATCGTCTACCATCGCCGCTCCTGTTCTGCCGGAAGGTCCACGATGCCGTCCCCGATCGAGATCCTCACCCATGGCCCGATCCGCGAGCTGCGGCTCGCACGCGCGCCGGTCAATGCGCTCGACCCCACGTTGTGCCGGGCGCTGCGCGAGGCCGTGGAGGCAGCAGCCGACGACGACAGCGTCGCCGGCTTGGTGCTGTCGGGTCAGCCGCGGTTCTTCTCCGCCGGGCTCGACGTGCCGTATCTGCTGACGCTCGATGCGTCCGCGCTGCGCGCGGCCTGGGACGGCTTCTTCGATGCCGTGCGCGCGGTCGCGGTCTCGCCCGTACCGGTCGCGGCCGCGATCACCGGCCACGCGCCGGCCGGCGGCTGCGTGCTGGCGCTGGCCTGCGACTACCGGGTGATGACGCGCGGCGCGTTCGGGATCGGCCTCAACGAGACCCAGGTCGGGCTGGTCGCGCCGATCGGGATCCAGCAGCTGATGCGGCGCACCGTGGGCCAGCGCCAGGCCGAGCGCCTGCTGGTGGGCGGTCTGCAAGTCGATCCGGAGGAAGCACTGCGGCTCGGGCTGGTCGACGCCCTGGCCGAGCCGGAAGAGACGGTAGCGGCCGCCTGTGGCTGGCTGCGGTCGCTGCTGGCATTGCCGCAGGCACCGATGCGCGAGACGCGCCGGATCGCACGCGCCGATCTCGTCGAGGCGTTGCAGCCCGACCAGCTCGATCTCGACCACCAACTCGCGGCCTGGCAGGCGCCCGACACCCAGGCCGGCCTGCGCGCCCTGGTGGCGCGGCTGGGGCGCTGACGCGTCGCCCAACACACTGCGCGATTTACGGCCCGGTCGCCACCGCACGCGCGGGATCGTCGATCCAGCCGCTCCACGAACCGCTGTACAGCCGCGCGCCATCGAGCCCGGCATGCGCCATTGCCAACAGGTGATGGCAAGCGGTCACGCCCGAGCCGCACATCGCGACAAGCGCCGAGGGCGGATGGCCGTCGAGCAGCGCGCCGAACTCGCGCGCCAGCGCATCGGCGGGCTTGAACCGGCCGTCGGCCAGATTGTCGGCATACGGCCGATTGATCGCGCCAGGCACGTGACCGGCACGCGGATCGATCGGTTCGACCTCACCGCGGAACCGGGGCGCGGCACGGGCGTCGACGAGCAAGCCGCCCGCGGCGACATGGCGCTGGACGTCGTCGGCTGCGTGCAGCAGCGCGCCGGCATCGAAGGCGCCGGCAACCTCGCGCGACACGCGCACCGGCGCCTGTGCCTCGACGGGCAACCCCAGCGCGGTCCAACGCGCCCAACCGCCGTCCAGCACCGCGACCCGGGAATGGCCGAAGCTGCGCAGCAGCCACCACAGCCGCGCGGCGAATGCGCCGTCGCCGTCGTCATAGGCCACCACCTGGGTGGCCGCATCGATGCCCCAGCGCCCCAGGCTCTGCGCGAATGCAGCCGCCGTCGGCCAGGGATGTCGGCCTCGGCCGGGACCGTGCGGCCCCGACAGGTCGCGATCGAGATGCGCGTACACCGCACCGGGCACATGCGCCGCGCGCCAGGCGCGCTCCCCGGCATCCAGGGCGCCGGCCGAGGCTGCGAGCGAGAACCGACAGTCGACCACGCACAGACGGTCGCGACCGAGCGCGGCGGCCAGCGCCTCGGCGGAGACCAGCGTGCGCCAGTCCGTGCTCATGCGCGCTCCAGATGACGCCGCAAATTCAGCAGGATCGACGCGGTCACGCCCCAGATGCGATGGGTCGGCGCGTCGGGCACGGTTTCGTACTCGAGCACGTGGCGCGTGCGTCCGGCGAACGCGATGTCGACCTGGCGCAGCGTCACCGGCGACATTAGGAAATCCAGCGGCACCTCGAACACCTCGGCGACCTCGCCCGGATCGGGCACGGGCGCAAAACCGGGATCGAGCATCGCCACCACCGGCACCACACGGTAGCCGGTCACGGTCGCCAGCGGATCGAGAAAGCCCAGCGGTGCGGCCTGAGCGGGCACCAGTCCGATTTCCTCGTTCGCCTCGCGCAGTGCGGCTTGCAGCGGGCCGTGATCCTCGGGCTCGAGCCGGCCACCGGGAAAGCTGACCTGGCCGGCGTGATGGCGCAGCGTGTCGGTCCGCCGCGTCAGCAGCGCCTGCAGGCCGCGCTCGCGCTCCACCAGCCCGACCAGCACCGCGGCCTCGCGCAAGGTCGCGTCCGGCGCGAGCAGGCCGTCGAGTTCGTCGACATTCCAGCCGCGTGCGGTCGGCGCCCCGTCGAGCGGGTGCAATACCCGGCGCAGGCGTGCCGCGAGGACGGGCGGGGTCATGCGCGTGCGGCCTGGCGGGCGGGCAAGACCACCTCCATCAGATGCCGGCGCTGGGCATCGCTCATCTGCAGCCAGCGCCCGATCTCCTCGGTGCTGCGCAGGCAGCCGTCGCAACGGCCCTGGTCGTCGAGCGTGCACACGCCGGTGCACGGCGTCGGCACGGCGCGGAAGGAAGCATCCATCCCGCCATTCTAGCGGCGCGGCGCACGTGCGGCGTGCGCCAGGCAGCGCGTGGCCCGGACACGACGACGCCGACGTGCGGGGCACGTCGGCGTCGTCGGACACACTTGCAAAACCGTGATCAGCGAACGCTGAGCAGCTTCACCATCACGCCGACCGGCTGCTTGGCGATCTCCTGCGCGTTCTGCCCGGTGACGAACTTGCCCGGCGGCAGCACGATCTCGTAGACCGCGTTGAGCGGCATCAGCGGCAGCACTTCGCGCAGACCGGTGATCTGGGCCTCCGACACGCGGAAGGGCGCGGTCTTGTCCTCGGCGCTGACGCCGATACCGACCGGCACGATCAGCGCCTGATAGGCGATCTCGACCTGGCTCGACGCGGTGGGCTTGGCACCCGAACCGGCTTCGACGACGCGGTACATCACGCCGCTGGGCAGCGACACCACGCCTTCGCGCGCCTTGTACTCGGCCAGGAACGCCGAGGCCTTGCCCTCGTTCTCGGTCAGCGCCGCGCGACGCTCGGCGACGATCTTCTGCTGCATGCGCTGCTGGAAGCCGTTGTAGGCCGCGCCCATCTGCTCGGGGGTGTAGGTCGGCTGGCGCTTGCCGTGACCGTCCTGCAGGCCCTTGATGATCGTGTTGACGTCGACCGACTCACCGGTCTCGGCCAGGCGATTGCCCAGATCGAACCCCAGCGCATAGCTCAGCGTGGTCCTGTCGGTCGCCGATGCCGCGGGAGCTGCGGCCTGCTGCTGTGCGAACGCGGAACCGCTGAACGTGATGGCCGCCACGGCGGCCGCAATAAAACGCAACTTCATTCCCTGGTTCTCCGCTAGGTCAGATTTCGATATCGCCTGTACGAGAAAGGGCGGTCGAACCGCCCCTCTTGACGCGTTAGGATAGCGGTCGCAGGGCTTAACCGCCACTGACGACCTCCCTATCCGACCGCGCGCGGTCCGGCGAGTTCCAGGCGCCGCGTCCCGCGCCAGGAGCCCGTATGGCCGACTTCCCGCTGCTGATAGACGATCGCGACGGCATCCGCGTGGTCGCCGTCCACCGCCCGGAAAAACTGAATGCGCTGAACTCGGCGACGCTCGATGCGCTGTTCGAGGCCTTCGAGGCTGCGGCCCAGGCGCCCGACGTGCGTGTGGTCGTGCTGACCGGCGCCGGCCCCAAAGCCTTCGTCGCGGGCGCGGACATCGCCGAGATGGCCGACCTGCGCCCGGTCGAGGGGCGCGATTTCGCGTTGCGCGGCCAGCGCACGATGCGCCGCATCGAGACCATGCCCAAGCCGGTGATCGCGATGGTCAACGGCTTCGCGCTCGGCGGTGGGCTGGAACTGGCGATGGCCTGCCACCTGCGTATCGCTGCCGATACCGCCAAACTCGGCCAGCCGGAAATCAATCTCGGCCTGATTCCGGGCTTCGGCGGCACCCAGCGCCTGCTGCGCCTGGCCGGCCGCGCGGCGACCCTCGAACTGTGCCTGACCGGCACACCGATCGACGCGACGCGCGCGCAGGCGCTGGGCATCGTCAACCGCGTGGTGCCGGCCGATGCGCTGGAGGCCGAGACGATGGCGCTGGCCACGCAACTGGCGCAGGCTGCGCCGCTGGCGCTGCGCGGCATCCTCGACTGCGTCCACATCGGCGGCGAGACCGCGCTCGATGAGGGCCTGGCCTACGAGGCCGCGCAGTTTGGCCTGGCGTTCTCGACGCAGGATATGCGCGAGGGGACGCGCGCATTCCTCGATCGACGCAAGCCCACGTTCGGAAACCGTTGATGCCCGGCCAGCCCATCGCCAGCCCAGCTTCGATGCACCACCTGGTCGCTCTGCTGCGCCGCGACGATCTCGACGGTGCGATCGAGGCCGGCCTGATGGCCGCCTGGCCGGACGCGGCGACCGCGTCGCTCGACGACGACGCGCGCACGCGGCTGCTCGACGCGCGCGCCCGGCTGCAGGCAGCCTGGGACGCGCGCGCACGGTACCGCCGCCGCGACGCCCGGCTCGCACAACGCGCGGCCGCACGCGAGGCTGCACGTGCGCCGGCGCCTGTCGCAGCGCCCACCTCCGCAGCGGAGGCCGCCCTGCCGCCGCGGCCGGCACTGCCCGCCAGCGCCGCGGCCATCCTGGCCCGCGCCAAGGCGCGCGCAGGCGGCGGCGCATGAGCGACGGCGCCCAGCCCACCCCGCCCCGGCGCCGCGGCCCGACGTTGACCCGGGCCGAGATCCACGACCTGTTTTCGCGGCTGCGCGCGCTCGATCCCGAGCCCACGACCGAGCTCGAATACACCACGCCGTTCGAGTTGCTGATCGCGGTGATCCTGTCGGCGCAGGCCACCGATGTCGGCGTCAACAAGGCCACCCGGCGGCTGTATCCGGTCGCCAACACGCCGCAGGCGATCCTCGACCTGGGCGAGGACGGCCTCAAGCGCCATATCGCGACGATCGGCCTGTTCAACGCCAAGGCCAAGAACGTCATCGCCACCTGCCGCATCCTCGTCGAGCAGCACGGCGGCGAGGTCCCGCACGATCGCGCTGCGCTCGAGGCCTTGCCCGGCGTCGGCCGCAAGACCGCCAATGTCGTGCTCAACACCGTGTTCGGCGAGCCGGCGATCGCGGTCGACACGCATATCTTCCGCGTGTCCAACCGCACCGGTCTTGCGCCGGGCAAGGACGTGCGCGCGGTCGAGGACCGGCTGCTGCGGGTGGTGCCCGAGGAATTCCTGCTCGGCGCGCACCACTGGCTGATCCTGCATGGCCGCTACACCTGCAAGGCGCGCAGGCCCGACTGCCCGAAGTGCGTGATCCGCGACCTGTGCCGGTTCAAGGACAAGACCCCCGGGACGGTGGACTGACGCCCATCCATCGTGCCGCGGGGCCTTGCCGGGCCTCTGTCGTGCGTATCCCGGAGCGATAGCGCTCAAGCGGAACCAAGGCCCTGTGCCCGCTCGAGCGAGCGCGCCGGCACGGCGGCGGCTGCACCGCCGTGCCCGACCGCATCACTCGTCGCGTTCGACGAACGGCTTGCGCGGCAACCGCTGCTCGCGCATCGCGGCGTGATAGGCGAACGAGGCGATGATCGCCGCCGCCTGCTTCAGGTCCTCGGGCACCACGTGGTCGTAGGTGTCCAGGTGCGTGTGGTGGACATGGCTGAAGTAGTCGGCGGGGTCCTGCACGAACTGGAAGCCTGGCAGGCCGACGCGATCGAACGAGATATGGTCGGTGCTGCCGGTGTTGCGCGTGGTGACGATGCGCGCGCCCAGGTCGGCGAACGGCGCCAGCCACGCCTGGAAGATCGGCACCGCGGCGTGATTCTCCTGCGCATAGATGCCGCGGATGCGACCGGTGCCGTTGTCGAAGTTGAAGTACGTGGAGAACCGGTCGTAGCCACGCTGGCGCTGCAGCGGACCGGTGCCGCGCTGGAACGACTGCGGCAGGGCCCGCTGCTCGGGATCGGTCGGTTCGGGATAGGCCGCCAGGTGCCTGGAGACGTAACCGGCCGACCCGTGCAGGCCCTGCTCCTCGCCGCCCCACAGCGCGATCCGGATGGTGCGCTTCGGGCGCACGTCGATCGCCTTGAGGATACGCATCGCTTCCATCATCACGACCACGCCGGCGCCGTTGTCGGCCGCGCCGGTCCCGGTATGCCAGGAATCGAGGTGCGCACCGATGATCACCAGTTCGTCGGCCTTCGAACTGCCGGGCAGGTCGGCAAAGGTGTTGCTGGCCGGCAGATCGTCATCGCTGGTGAAGCGCGCATCCACGTCGACCCGCAACCGCGGCGCCTGGCCGCGCTCGACCGCGCGCACGAGCTGGTTGTAGTGCTCGGCGGCGACCACCAGATCCGGCACCCCGACCGGCTCGCCGGCCTTGCGCGCGCCCCCGCCCATCACCCGGACGATGCCGTTGTCCCAGGAACTGATCGACAGCGTCGCCAGCACGCCTTCCTCGGCAAAGAACGCGTTGAGGGCACGGTTGAGCGCCTGGCGCTTGCGGTACTCGTCCAGGCGCTTGTCCTGCGCATCGCCGGCCGGGTCCTGCGGCACCGGGAAGGTCTGCAGCTCGCCGAGGTCCTCCTCGGTATAGCGGCGGAAGTCGGGCTTGTCGGCCGGCTTGTAGGCGCGCGCCTCATCCAGCAGCACGATCTTGCCGGCGAGCTTGCCGCGCTGCTTGTCGATGTCCTCAAGCGTCTTGAACGTCGCCAGGACCACCTCGCCCTCGACCGGGCCATCGGTGCCGGGGGTCCAGGCCTTGGGCAGCGCGTGGATCGGCAGTGCGCGCGGTGCGAGCAGTTCCACCCGCGATGCGAGGAACTCCCAGCCGCGGCCGAAGGCCGGGTCGTAGACCTCGTCGTGCACGTTCGACAGGCCCCAGCCCGCCAGCTTGCCGCGTGCCCAGGCGCTCGACCGCACGTAGGCCGGCGAGTTGGTCAGGCGCGGCCCCACGGTTTCGGTGAGTTCCTTGAGATTGGCGGCGGCCTGCGAACGATGGAAGGCTTCGTGGCGGATCCGGGCCACGACATCGAGATCGACCGGCTCGACGGCCTGGGCGAATGCCAGCGCCGGCGACAGGACAACGGCGGCCAGTGCCGCCTGCAACAGGCGGAAAACGTGGGATTGCGTGCTCACGAGACTCCCCGGGGACTGCGGAACGAAAGCCCGCACAAGGACGGGCCGGCGACGGCGCCGTCTCCCGCGGCGCCGGACCGCCATGCTAACCGCAGCCGGGCACGACGACGCCTCCCGCGCATGTCCGATTCCACCTATCGGCATGGCGCATGCGCATGTGGGACGGTCGCGGCCCCGAAAACGCACAAGGCCCGCGGCATCGACCGCGGGCCCAGTGCGTGGCGCGGACCGCGTGGGTCAGAACGCAAACTGCGTGCGCAGCGCGTACTGCCCGGTCTCATCGCCAGTGAGCGTGTTGTCGCCCTTGGTGTAGTTGAACATGAAGCGCAGGTTCGGATTGACGTAGTAGTTCATGCCGACGATCCAGCTGCTGACGTCCATGTTGCGCACGTCCTTGTTCTCGATCGTGTCGTAGCGCGCGGTCAGCTCCCACAGGCCGCGGTCGGCGACCTTGGGCGAGGCGAAGATGCCGTTGCCCGGCTTGTAGGCCTTGTGGCCGCCGTTGAGCAGCCAGCTGCCCTGCACGTACCAGGTCGCGACGTCCTGGTCGGGGCCGTTCGGCTGGCCGAACGTGGCGTTGGCGTACTCGCCCTGGAAGAACAGCGGCCCGAACGAGCCCGCGGCTTCGATACCGACCGCAGTGACTTGGTTGCGGCTGGCGCCGGTGGTCGTGGCGATGGTCTGCGACGGGCCGCGACGGCCGGCGTAGTGGGCCGACGCCGAGAAGTCCGCCGAGCCCTGGTTGAGGTTCTCCTGGCTGACCCAGCCGCCGAAGTGCAGCGTGCTGTCCTGGGTGTTGATCGGCGCGAAGGTCACGCGCCCGGCCGCGCCGACGCCCTCGTTGCGGCTGCCCGACGCACTGCGCAGGTTGAACACCGACAGCCCGGCGGTGTAGTTGCCGTCGGCGCGCAGGTAGCCCACGCCCTGCTGGAACTGGCGGCCGCTGAACAACCCGGTGGCCGAAGCGAACGGCCGCTCCATCATCAGGATTTCGTTGGAGCTGGTGAGTTCTTCCATCGAGCGGTACGGCTTGAAGTGGCCGATGGTGAACTTGCCGCCCAGCGCCGACTTGGCGATGTAGACGTCGCGGAAGCCATCCAGGCCGCTGCCGGCCGCAAAGTCCTGCTCGAACTTGTAATCCCAGCCATAGGCCTTGCCCTGCAACGTGATGCGTGCGCGGCGGAACTCGGTGGTGCCTGTGGTCGAGGCCTGGTCGCGGTCGAAAGCGTAGGCATCGAAGTGCAGGCGGCCACCAGCGGAGAACTCGAACTGCTTGTCGGCCGAGGTGACCTTCAGCCCGCCCTTGGTGTCGACGACCGGCAGGGTGGTCGCCATCTTGTCCAGGCTCTCCTGGGTGCCGATGTTGATGTCCGACTGCGCATCGGTGCGCACTTCCAGTGCGTCGACCTTGGCCTGCAGCTCGGCCAGTTGCGCGCGCAGCGCGGCGACCTCGGCATCGCGCGGAGACTGGGCGGCAGCGGCGGAGGAAACGGACGCGACAGCGAGGGCGATGGACGCGGCCAGGATGGAATGACGCATGGTGGTGTCCCGTGGAGAGAGTGAGAGGTGTCGAAGCGCCACACCTTGCGTCACGCCCCGCGTGAGCCGGCCCAGCGTTAAGCGCCCGTTATCGACGCTGCGCAGACTGCGCTGGCTCGCTGACAGGCCGATGGCAACCCGATGACAGTGCGATGACAGCGCGCCCGGCGGCGCGCTGGGCCCGCGCCTCGCGCACCGTCATCGCATGGTCACGGGATTGAAGCCGGCCCGTCATCTCGCATGCGTGAAATACGCCGCACGGCGCTGTGGGCCGTCCATCACTCCAGGGAACCTCATGTACGCACTGCTCAAGAACCGGGTCGCGACCCTTGCACTGTCGACCACCCTGCTGGCGACCGCATTCGCCGCGCCCGCACTGGCCAACGATGTCACCGGCGCCGGCGCCTCGTTCGTCTATCCGGCGATGACCAAGTGGTCGGCCGATTACCGCGCCGCGTCCGGCAAGCAGGTCAACTACCAGTCGATCGGTTCGGGCGGCGGCATCGCCCAGATCAAGGCCGGCACGGTCGACTTCGGCTCCTCGGACGCACCGCTCCCGCCCGAGGATCTGGCGAAGTCCGGCCTGATCCAGTTCCCCTCGGTGATCGGCGGCGTGGTGCCGATCATCAACGTGGACGGCATCGCCGCCGGTGCGATGAAGCTCGATGGCGACACGCTGGCCAACATCTTCCTGGGCAAGATCACCCGTTGGAACGACCCGGCGATCGTCGCGCTCAACGGCGGCCTGGCCCTGCCTGATGCACGCATCACCGTCGTCCACCGCTCCGACGGCTCGGGCACCACCTTCAACTTCGTCAACTACCTGTCCAAGGTCAGCGCGGAGTGGAAGAACGGCGTGGGCGAAGGCACGACGGTCAAGTGGCCGGTCGGCATCGGCGGCAAGGGCAACGAAGGCGTCGCCGCGTACGTCAAGCAGATCAAGGGCGGCATCGGCTACGTCGAACTGTCGTATGCGGTGCAGAACCGCCTGGCCTATTCGCGCCTGAAGAATGCCGCGGGCCACTTCGTCAATCCGAGCGAGGAGACCTTCTCGGCCGCGGCCGCCAGCGCCGATTGGGCCTCGACGCGCGACTTCCACCTGGTCATGACCAACGCCCCAGGGGAGAACGCCTGGCCGATCACGGCGACCAACTTCATCCTGATGCACCGCGCGCCGCGCAACCGCACCGGCGCCAAGAATGCGCAGGACTTCTTCCGCTGGGTCTACGCCAACGGCGGACCGCAGGCCCGCGAGCTGGGCTACGTGCCGCTGCCGGCCTCGCTGGTGCAGCAGATCGAGCGCTACTGGACCCAGAACGCGCGCTACTGATTCCTTCGACGCCTCGCACTCGCAACACCGCGGGCCGGTTGTCCTCTCCCAGCCGGTCCGCGGCCCCGCGCTGCGTCCTTTTACTTTCTCGACGGGCCTTTTGGCCCGTCGCGCCGGGCGCTAACCGTTCCCGGCTCAGTCGGCGCACTCCGCAGTCCGGCCCGGCGAAGCCCCGAGCGCCCCGACAAGCCGCATCCCTCCTGAGTTCTGCACCCAGGCCGGGCGCAAAGACGGCAGCGACACGCTCAGCGCAGCGCGTCGACCATGCTGCGCAGCAGCCGGAAGGCTTCGGCGCGCTCGCCGTCGCTCAAGCCGCCCAGCATCCGCACCTCGACGTCGCGCACCGCGACGGTGGCCTGCGCGAGCTTGCGCCGCCCGAGCGGGGTGAGACGCGTGGGCAGGGCTTTGCCCACAGGCGCCTCCGCCGGGCGGGTCACCTGCCCTTCGCGCTCGAGCGTCTGCAGCAGCACATTCATCGACTGCCGCGTGACGAAAGCGCCGCGCGAGAGATCGGAGTTCGACAGCCCCGGGCGCTGCGCGAGCAGCTCAAGGCACGCGTAATGCGTGACCGTCATGCCGAGGGGCCGCAGCGCCTCGATCATCGCGGCACGAAGTACGCTCGAGGCCTCCTTGAGCAGGTAGCCCACCGACGTCTCGAGATCGACTCCACCTTGACTCATGTCAGGATTCTAACATAGAGTGCCTCGTGTCAACTAACTGACACGAATGAAGGAGCACGATCATGCCCGCCACCGGCCTCGATTTCCTCTCCCTGCAGACGCGCGACCTCGACGCCTCCCAGGCGTTCTACGAGCGCTACCTCGGCCTCGTCCGCTCCCCCGCCGGGCCGCCCCACGCCGTCGTCTTCGACACGAAGCCGATCGCCTTCGCCCTCCGCAATCTCGTACCCGGCACGGATCTGGAGGCTGCGCCGCAGCCGGGTGTCGGCATCGCGCTGTGGTTTCACGCGACCGAGGTGCAGGCGATCCACGACGCACTCGTCGCCGACAACCACACGATCGTCTCCGCGCCGATCGACGGCCCCTTCGGCCGCACCTTCACCTTTGCCGATCCCGACGGCTACCACGTCACCCTCCACGACCGCCGATGAGCCCGCCCGCGCCGGCCGGCGCGAAACGGGAGCGACCAGCACGACGCACTGAGACCGAAAGCGCGCGGCTTGTTTCAGCAAGCGACTGTGCATCCACCGAAGTCCTGTTACAGACGTCTATGGCGGCGGACTGACGGCGCGTGGCCGGGGCAAGCGCGCCAGGGGCGAGCCGGCTTCGCCCCCCGGGCGCGCGCCCGAGTCGCACAGAGGGGGCATGGCTGGCGCGACGCACCTCCATGCAAGCGCGATCTGCGCTTCGCGTGAGCGGACAGCGAAGCGGCTTTGACCGAGGGGAGAAGGCGGTTTTCGGCTGGCAGGCGGCGGCCCATCCGAAGTGAAACTCCCAGTCCCGCCTCTGGGAGAAGGGCCTTTCTCGGGCCGGCTCGACGCCTCTCTCCACCCTGCCCGCCAGGCGGGGGATGGCGTCGACAGTCGCGGGTGGCGGGGAACCGCGGCACTGCGCGCCCATGGGTCCGACTCCCGCCCGTCAGAGGGTCAGCGCGCGCCAGCCACGCCGTCATACGCCTGTAACAAAAACATCATTTCATGAGCGCACCCCGGCGGCGCGCTGCGTCGCTTCCTCACATGGAGCTTTTCGCATGTCCCGTCATCCGGTCCGCATCAGCGCACTCGCGCTGTCCTCCCTGCTCTTTCTCGCCGCCTGCGGCGGCAACGACGCGCCGGCCGGCCAGACCGCCGACGGTGCACCCGCCGCGCAACAGGGCGCGCGCGATCGCGTCGCCGCCGAGATCTCCGGCGCCGGGGCCTCGTTCATCTACCCGCTGGTGTCCAAGTGGTCGGCCGACTACAACGCCGCCACCGGCAACAAGGTCAACTACCAGTCGATCGGCTCGGGCGGCGGCATCGCCCAGATCAAGGCCGGCACCGTCGACTTCGGTTCGTCCGACAAGCCGCTCGACAGCGCCGAACTGCAGGCCGCGGGCCTGGGCCAGTTCCCGTCGGCGATCGGCGGCGTGGTGCCCGTGCTCAACGTCGAGGGCCTGGCTCCCGGCCAGCTCAAGCTCACCGGCGCCGTGCTCGCCGACATCTTCCTGGGCAAGGTCGCGACCTGGAACGATCCGGCGATCGCCGCGCTCAACCCCGGCGTGACGCTGCCGGCGGGCAAGATCAGCATCGTCCACCGCTCCGACGGCTCGGGCACCACGTTCAACTTCTCCAACTACCTGTCCAAGGTCAGCGCCGACTGGAAGTCCAGGGTCGGCGAAGGCACTTCGGTGCAGTGGCCGACCGGCGTGGGCGGCAAGGGCAACGAGGGCGTGGCCTCGTACGTGCAGCAGATCAAGGGCTCGATCGGCTATGTCGAACTCGCCTACGCCCTGCAGAACGGCATGCCGTACGCCTCGCTGCAGAACGCGGCCGGCAATTGGGTGCAGCCGAGCGAAGCGAGCTTCGCCGCAGCGGCCGCGACCGCCGACTGGGCCAGCGCGCAGGACTTCAACCTGGTGATCACCAACGCCCCCGGCGCCGATGCCTGGCCGATCACTGCGACCAACTTCATGTTGATGCACAAGCAGCCCAAGGACGCGGCCCGCAGCCAGGCGACCCGCGACTTCTTCAAGTGGGCGTTCGAGTCGGGCCAGGCCCAGGCCAGCGAGCTGCACTACGTGCCGCTGCCGCCCGAACTGGTGCAGCAGATCGAGGCCTATTGGGCGGCCGAGTTCAAGTGACGGTGTGTCCGCGCCCGTGCGAGCGGGCGCGGACACGCCGCGTCCCCGCGGCGATGCGGGTTGCGCGGGTGGCGAGACCGCCCGGACCGATCGCGATGGTCGCGTCCACCCGGGGTGACCCGCCGTTCGACTGTCGAAGAGCACGTCCCGCCTGCGCGGGAATGACGGCACCCGCCACCTGCGGCCCACTCTCCTGTCTGGACATCCAATGACCGCCGCCACCGTTTCCGCCGCGTTTGATGCCCCGAGCGACCGCGACCTGCGCGACGCACGCGCCGATCGCCTGTTCCGCTTCGTCCTGACCACGACCGTGGTGCTGGTGATGCTCGCGCTCGCGGGCGCCGCGCTGTCGATGCTCTGGGGCGGCCGCGATGCGCTCGCCTCGCAGGGCCTGTCGTTCTTCACCAGCGCCGACTGGAATCCGGTCGAGAACCGCTACGGCGCGCTGGCCCCGATCGCCGGCACCATCGTCACCGCGCTGATCGCGATGATCATCGCCGTGCCGGTCAGCTTCGGCATCGCGTTCTTCCTGACCGAGGTCGCACCGCGCTGGCTGCGCGGCCCGGTCGGCACGGCGATCGAACTGCTCGCCGGCATCCCGTCGATCATCTACGGCATGTGGGGCCTGTTCGTCCTGGTGCCGGTGATGACCACCTGGGTGACGCCCTGGCTCAACGACCACCTGGGCACGCTTCCCGGCATCGGCCTGCTGTTCCAGGGCCCGCCGCTGGGCATCGGCACGCTGACTGCCGGCTTCGTGCTCGCGATCATGGTGATCCCCTTCATCTCGGCGGTGATGCGCGAGGTGTTCCTGACCGTGCCGACCCGGCTCAAGGAATCGGCCTACGCGTTGGGCGCGACCAAGTGGGAGGTCAGCTGGGACATCGTGCTGCCCTACACCCGCTCGGCAGTCATCGGCGGCATCTTCCTCGGGCTGGGCCGCGCGCTCGGCGAGACGATGGCGGTGGCCTTCGTGATCGGCAACTCGGTGCGGCTGACGCCCTCGCTGCTGGAACCGGGCACGACGATCGCCGCGCTGATCGCCAACGACTTCGGCGAGGCCACCGAGACCTACCGCTCGGCGCTGCTGCTGCTGGGCTTCGTACTGTTCATCGTCACCTTCGTGGTGCTCGCGATCGCGCGACTGATGCTGATGCAACTCGCCCGCCGGGAGGGCAAGTGATGACCGCCGTCGCCACCGTCACCGAACGCGAACGCCAGGTCGCCGACCGCCTGTATGCGCGCCGCCGCGTGCGCAACGGCATCGCCATCCTCATGGGTTGCCTGACCGCCGCGTTCGGACTGTTCTTCCTGGGCTGGATCCTGTGGACGCTGGTCAGCAAAGCCGCCGGTGGCATCAACCTGCAGTTGTTCACGCAGATGACGCCGCCGCCGATGCAGGAGGGCGGCCTGCTCAATGCGTTCTTCGGCAGCGCGGTGATGTGCGCGCTGGCGATCGCGATCGGCACGCCGCTGGGCGTGGCTGCCGGCACCTGGTTGTCGGAGTACGGCCGGGCCCGCAAGGCCGGGGTGGTCGTGCGCTTCATCAATGACATCCTGCTCTCGGCACCGTCGATCGTGCTCGGCCTGTTCGTCTACACGCTGTTCGTGATGCAGACCGGCGGCCGGTTCTCGGCGCTGGCCGGCGCGATCGCGCTGGCCTTCATCGTGCTGCCGGTCGTGGTGCGCACCACCGACGAGATGCTGCAACTGGTGCCTACGCAGATGCGCGAGGCCGCGCTGTCGCTGGGCGTGCCGCATTGGAAGGTCGTGGTGCAGGTGCTCTACCGCAGCGCGTCGGCCGGCATCGTCACCGGCGTGCTGCTGGCGCTGGCGCGCATCAGCGGCGAGACCGCGCCATTGCTGTTCACCGCGTTCGGCAACCAGTACTGGAACAGCGACGTGCTGCGCCCAATGGCGAGCGTGCCGGTGGTCATGTACCAGTACGCCGGCAGCCCCTACGAATCCTGGCAGCAGCTGGCCTGGGCCGGCGCGCTGGTGCTGACCTGTTTCGTGCTGCTGGTGAGCCTGGGCGCCCGCGCGATCCTGCTGCGCAATCGGGTGACACATGACTGACGCCGCGCCCCGCCTTCCCTATCCCACTCCTTCCTTTCGACCGGATCCGGCCATGAACGACCTGCATACCGCGCCGTCGCAACGCATCCAGCTGGCGACCCACGCCCGCGAAGTGCTGGCCCCGCGACCGGTCAAGATCGCCGCGCGCGGCCTGGACTTCCACTACGGCGACTTCCACGCGCTCAAGGGCATCGACCTGGAGATTCCCGAAAAACGCGTGACCGCGCTGATCGGGCCTTCTGGCTGCGGCAAGTCCACGCTGCTGCGCATCTTCAACCGCATCTATGCGCTGTACCCCAGGCTGGTGGCCAGCGGTGACGTGCTGCTCGATGGCGAGAACATCCTCTCGCCGCGCTATCCGATGAACCGGCTGCGCTCGAAGGTCGGCATGGTGTTCCAGAAGCCGGTGCCGTTTCCGATGACGATCTTCGAGAACGTCGCCTATGCGATCCGCCACCACGAGAAGCTCTCCAAGGGCCAGCTCGCCGAGCGCGTCGAGCAGGCGCTGACCCAGGCCGCGCTGTGGACCGAGGTCAAGGACAAGCTCGGCCAGAATGCGCTGGGCCTGTCGGGCGGCCAGCAGCAGCGCCTGTGTATCGCACGCGCGGTCGCGCTGCGCCCCGACGTGCTGCTGCTCGACGAGCCGACCTCGGCGCTCGACCCGATTTCCACCAGTCGCATCGAGCAGTTGGTCGAGGAACTGAAGGTCGACTACACGATCGTCATCGTCACCCACAACATGCAGCAGGCCGCACGCGTGTCCGACTACACCGCCTTCATGTACCTGGGCGACCTCATCGAGCACGACACCACCGAGACGATCTTCTCCAACCCCGCCAAGCGGCAGACCGAGGATTACATCACCGGCCGGTTTGGGTGAGGGGCGCACTCGGTCGAGGCCATCCGGCCTCGATCGCGCCCCGAACGCCCGGCCATGGAGGCCGGGCCGGTCGATCCGACGCCGGCGACATCCCGCCATGGAGGGCGACGCCAATCCAAAGACGAACGCGTCCGCGCCTTCCCTATCCAGGTAACCACCATGCCCACCCAACCGCACGACCACATCGTCAAGAGCTACGACGAAGAACGCAGCCGTCTGACCGGCGAGATCCTGCGCATGGGCGAGATGGCGGCCGCGCAGCTTGAATCGGCGCTGGACGTCATCGAGCGCCGCGACGACCGGGCCGCCGACCGGATCGTCGCCAACGACGATGCGATCGATATCCTCGAACGCGAGATCAGCCAGGACGTGATGAAACTCGCACTGCGCGGGCCGATGGCCCGCGACCTGCGCGAAATCCTCGCCGCGCTGCGCATCGCCGCCGACATCGAGCGCATCGGCGACTACGCGGCGAACGTGGCCAAGCGCTCGACCGCGCTCAACCTCTCGCCGCCGCTGCCGCATACCCGCGGCCTGGCAGTGCTGGGCGAACTGGCCGTGCGCCAGGTGCGCGAAGTGCTGGCGGCGTTCCGCAACACCGATGCCGACGCGGCCCAGCGCGTACGCGCCCAGGACGTGGAGATCGATACGGTCTACACCAGCCTGTTCCGCGAACTGCTGACCTACATGATGGAAGATCCCCGCGCGATCACACCGAGCACCCATCTGCTGTTCATGGCCAAGAACATCGAGCGCATCGGCGACCACGCGACCAACATCGCCGAGAACATCTGGTTCCTCGAACACGGCGACGACGACCTGCCGCCGCGCGAGAAGCGCGACGGCACCAATACGGTCGTCTGAACGACGGGCCGCGTGCCGGTTCCTGCTGCCGATCCAGCGCGACGCTCTGCTAGGCTTGCGCGCATGCCTGAGATCGACGCGCCGGCCGCTGCCGCCCCCACCGCCCTTGTGCCGATGGCCCGCCGCTTCCGTGGCTTCCTGCCCGTCGTGGTCGACGTGGAGACCGGAGGCTTCGATGCACGCCGGCACGCGCTGCTGGAGATCGCCGCGATCCCGCTCGACCTCGATGCCGACGGCCGTCTGGTCGCCGACGCATCGGCGCATGCGCACGTCGAGCCCGCGCCGGGCACGACGATCGATCCCAAGTCGCTCGAAGTGACCGGCATCGACATCCACCATCCGTTCCGCTTCGCCAAGCCAGAGCGCGATGCGCTCGAGCACGTGTTCGCGCATGTGCGCGCGGCCATGCGAAGGCACCAGTGCCAGCGCGCGATCCTGGTCGGCCACAACGCGCATTTCGACCTGGGGTTCGTCAACGCCGCGGTCGAGCGCAGCGGCCACAAGCGCAATCCGTTCCACCCCTTCAGCGTATTCGACACCGTCACGCTGGCCGGCGTGGCCTACGGCCAGACCGTACTGGCCCGCGCGGTGCAGGCCGCCGGCTTGCCGTGGGACCAGACACAGGCGCACTCGGCGCTGTACGACACAACGCTGACCGCGCAGCTGTTCTGCCGGATCGCCAACGCTTGGCCGGCGATGGGCGCCCCGCCGCCGCCGGATGAAGCCGCCGACCTCAGTCCACCGCCCGACGCAGCGTGATCAGCGCGATCTCCGACGGCACGCCGATCCGGGTCGCAAAGCCCGGCCACAACCCGGCGCCGTTGCCGACGTACAGTTGCATGCCGTCGACCGGATAAAGGCCGGACACGAAGCCACCGTTCGCGCGCGCGACCAGACGGTCCATGCCGATGATGTGGCCACCGTGGGTGTGGCCGGACAACTGCAGCGCCACCCCGCGCGCGGCATGCGCGCGGGCTTCGCCCGGACGGTGGTCGAGCAGGATTACCGGCGCCTTCGGATCGACGCCGGTCAGCGCAGCCGCGGCATCGGGCTGCGGCAGGCCGTAGCGCGCGGCGATCGGATCGGTGACGCCGGCGACGGTCAGCGCCGCATCGCCACGCGCGATCCGCAGGTGCGCGTTCTCGAGCACCGTCATACCCAAGGCCGCGAACGCGTCCATCCATTCGCGGTACTGGCCGTAGTACTCGTGATTGCCGGTGATCGCGATGACGCCGTCGGGCGCGCGCAGTTCGGCGAACGGACGCACGTCATTGGCGCGCGTCCGCACGCTGCCATCGACCAGATCGCCGGTGATGACGATCAGGTCCGGATGCTGCGCATTCGCACGCGCGACGACCTCGGCGACCCAGTCGCCGGTCAGCAGTCGGCTGGCGTGGATGTCGGTCAGCTGCAGCAGCCGATAGCCCTCGAACGCCGGCGGCAGGTCGGCGATCGCGATCTCGACCTGGCGGACCTGCGGCACCGCCATCGCCTGCCAAGTGCCGTACAGCGACAGCAGCAGCGCCAGCGCGGCCGCCCCCGGACGCAGCGAGCTAGCGCGCAACGCCGACAGTGCCCCCTGCCGGCGCAACGCCCAGGCCGCGAGCGTGGCGATGTCCAGCACCAGCACCAGCAGCGCCGTGAGCAGCAGCGCCACGAACCCGGTGCCGAGCGCGGCGATGACCAGCGTCGGCAGCTCGGGCGAGGCCATGCTGCCGGCAAAGCGCGCAACGATGCGGTGATGCAGTGCCAGCCCGCAGATCAGCGCCGCCAATGCGACACGCAAGGGCCACGCGCAGCGCAATGGCAGCACCAGACGCAGCGCGAGATAGGAGGCGAGGACGAGGGCGACGACACTGAGCACGACGGATTCCAGGCAGCAACTGGCCGGCGCGTGCGAGACGTGCCGACGTGGGGCCGGCTATGGTCTTCGATGCGAGGTATCGGTGCCAGCATCGCGATGGCGGCGATTCACCTGTCTCGCAGCAGTCACCGAGCGCCGAACCGCAGCCCTCGGCGCTTTCCTGGTGCTTCGCCAAACCAGAGGACAACCGGGGTCAGAGTGCAATTTTCGCCTTGCGAAATTTGGACTCTGACCCCAGTTTTTCGATGGCCATCTCCGCGTGTGGGAGAAGACCTTTCTTTCGAGATCAGTCGCGCAGGTCAGCCGGCGAGTTTGAGGCCGATGATGCCGGCGACGATCAGCGCCAGGCTGATCAGGCGTCCGGGACTGGCCGCATCGCCCATCAGCACGATGCCCAGGATCACGGTGCCGACCGCGCCGATGCCGACCCAGACCGCGTACGCGGTGCCGACCGGCAACGTGCGCATCGCGATCCCCAGCAGGCCGACGCTGATCGCCATCGCCGCCAGCGTGCCGACACTGGGCCAGAGCCGGGTGAACCCGTGCGTGTACTTCAGGCCGATCGCCCAGGCGATCTCGAACAGACCGGCCAGCACGAGAATGATCCAGGACATGACATACCTCCATCGTGGCGATGGGGCCGTCCCCGGATGTAGATGGAGCGGCGGGGTCGTCCCCGCTTCCTGCGCGGCATTCTGGCGCAGGCGCTGCCGCAAGGGATGACCGCGGCCTGACCCACTGCGGTCGAACCAGGATGCGCCGGCGTCGGACGCGCCGTGATCGGACGCGTTGCCGTCAGCGCGGACCGGTCACCCGACTGCGGGCGCTCAGCGTCCGGACGATGCCGAACAGGCTGATCGCGATCCAGGCCAGCTGCATCACCAGCACGGTCACATCGAAGCCGCCATAGAGCGAAAGCACCACGCCGATGGCGCCGAACAGATTCAGCAGCAGATACGGCAGGCCGGCGCCCGACAACCGCGTCACCTGCAGCAGGAAGTACGCCAGCACGATCAGCGACGCGCCGACGATGCCGCACCATTGATGCCAGAGCAGGTCCATGCCGTTCTCCTCTACGCGAAAACCGATCGCATCATCCGCCCGCCCGTTCCGGCGGGCAAGCAGGGCTCAGCCCAGGCGCTGGCGCACGGCTTCGAACAGCACCACGCCCGAGGCGACCGAGACGTTGAGGCTCTCCACGCCGCCGGCGGCGTCGGCGCCGGGCATCGGGATGGTGACCAACTGGTCGCAATGCTCGCGGGTGAGCCGGCGCAGGCCGTCGGCCTCGCCGCCGAGCACCAGCGCGACGTTGCCGCGCAGGTCCAGGCCGTACAACGAGGCGCTCGCCTCGCCGGCCAGGCCGTAGATCCACACGCCGAGCTTCTGCAGGTCGCGCAGGCTGCGCGACAGATTGGTCACGCGCACGACCGGAACATGCTCGGCGGCGCCAGCAGACGTCTTGCGCACCGTGGCGTTGACCTGCACCGCCTTGTCCTTGGGGATCAGCACCGCTGTGACCCCGGCCGCCGCCGCGCTGCGCAGGCAGGCGCCCAGGTTGTGCGGGTCCTGCACGCCGTCGAGCACCAGCAGCAGCGCGCGGCCTTCGGCGGCCTCCACCAGGCCCTCGAGTTCGTTCTCGTCCCAGGTCCGGGCCGCCGCGTAGCGGGCGACCGCGCCCTGGTGGCGCAGGCCGCCGGCGACGCCGTCCAGCGCCTGCTGCGCGACCCGACGCACGTCGATGTCGCGGCGACGCGCGGCGGTCTCGATCTCCACGATCCGCGGGTTCTTCGCCCCGGCCTCGAGCAGCACTTCGCGTACGTTCTCGGCGTCGTGTTCGACGGCCGCGGCGACGGCATTGATGCCGACGATCCACTGGTTCTGTTTGCTGCTCATGCGTCGGGCTTCGGCGTTGGGGGTCTCACACGTTTCGGGGCCGGGACCCGGGCCCCGGCCCCGAAGGGGCGTCCATTCTACTGGTAGGGCGCCTTCTCGCGCTTCGCCGGCTTGCCGCGCGGCGGCGGCGGTTTCGGCTCGCCGGGCTGCGGCGCGCCCTCCTCGACCAGGCGGAAGTCGATCTTGCGGTCTTCCAGGCTGGCCTTGAGCACGAGGATGCGCACACGGTCGCCGAGCCGGAACTCGCGGCCGGCGCGCTCGCCGGTCAGCATCCGGCGCACCGGATCGAAGCGGTAGAAGTCGTTCGGCAACTGGGTCACATGCACCAGGCCGTTGACCTTCGACTGGTCGAGCTCGACGAACAGCCCGAAGCTGGTCACGCCGCTGATGACGCCGTCGAACTGGCCACCGACATGCTTCTCCATCCACGCTGCGCGGTAGCGCTCATCGACCTCGCGCTCGGCTTCGTCGGCCCGGCGCTCGCGCTCGGAGCACTGCAGCGCCAGGCTTTCCATCATCCGCGGCGTGTAGTCGAACTTCGCCAACGGCTTGCCCGAGAGCACATGCTTGATCGCGCGATGGACCAGCAGGTCGGGGTAGCGGCGAATCGGCGAGGTGAAGTGGGCATAGGCTGCGAGCGCCAGGCCGAAGTGGCCCAGGTTCTCGGTCGAATAGACCGCCTGGCTCTGACTGCGCAGCAGCACCGACTCGAGCAGCGTCGCGTCGCTGCGGTCGCGGATCTTCTTGAGCAGATTGGTGAAGTCCTTGGGCTGCACCTTCGCCCACGGCGGCATGCGCAGCGCGAATTCCTTCAGAAACTCCAGCAGGTCGGTGTACTTGGACTCCGGCGGCTTGTCGTGCACGCGGTAGGGCGCGGGAATGCCCGCCTCGAGCAGGAAGCGCGCAGCCTCCACGTTCGCGGCGATCATGCATTCCTCGATCAGCTTGTGCGCGTCGTTGCGCACCAGCATGCCGGCCTGGGTGACCTCGCCGCGGTTGTCGAGCACGAAGCGCACCTCCGAGCTTTCGAACTCGATCGCGCCACGCTTGGCCCGCGCCTTGGCCAGCACGCGGAACAGCTGGTGCAGGTACTCGACCTGCGGCAGCAGCAGTGCGCCGATCGACGCACGCGCGTCCTCGTCCTGCTCGCCCACCGCCTTCCAGACCTGGGTGTAGGTCAGCCGGGCGTGCGAGTTCATCACCGCCTCGTAGAACTTCGCGCCGGTCACCTCGCCGTCGCGGCCGACCTGCATGTCGCAGACGAAGCACATCCGGTCGACCCGCGGCATCAGCGAACAAATGCCGTTGGACAGGGTCTCGGGCAGCATCGGCACGACAAAACCCGGGAAATACACGCTGGTCGCGCGCAGCTGTGCTTCATCGTCGAGCGGCGTGCCCGGCCTGACGTAGTTCGAAACATCGGCGATCGCCACCACCAGACGGAAACCGTCGCGGTTGGGCGCGCAATACACCGCGTCGTCGAAGTCCTTGGCGTCTTCGCCGTCGATCGTCACCAGCGGCAATGCGCGCAGATCGACGCGGTCGCCGAGCATGCGCTCCTCGACGTTGAGGGGCACCGCCGCGGCCTCGTCGAGCACCGGCTGCGGGAACTCGTGGGGCAGATGGTGGCCGTGGATCGCGGCCTCGACCACCAGCGACGGGGTCAACGCATCGCCCAGCACCGCGAGCACCTTGCCGATCGGCGGCCGCCGCGCGTCGCCCGGGGCGACGATCTCGCAGACCACCAACTGGCCGTCCTGCGCGTCGAGCCGCGCGTCCTGCGGGATCTGCACGTTGCGCTGGATCCGGCGGTCGTCGGGCACCACGAAACTGATGCCCGACTCCACCGAAAACCGGCCGATCAGCCGGGTCGTGCGGCGTTCGAGCACTTCGACGATGACGCCGGCGCGGCGGCCACGTGCATCGACGTTGGTCAGGCTGGCCATCGCGCGATCGCCGTGCATGACCTTGCGCATCTCGGCCGGCGGCAGGAACAGGTCGTCGCCGCTGCCGCTGTCCGGGCGCAGGAAGCCGAAGCCTTCCGGGTTGGCGATGACGGTGCCGGGGATCAGGTCCAGCCGTTTGGCCGGCACCAGCCCGCCGCGGCGGTTCTGCAGCAACTGGCCCTCGCGCAGCATCGCGGCGAGCCGCTTGCCGAGCGCATCGAAGCGCTCGGGATCCGTCAGCTCGAGCGCCTGCGCCAGTTCGGTCGCGGTCTGCGGCCCGGGGGCGTCGGCGAGCAGTTGCAGGATTGCCTCGCGGCTGGCGATCGGATTGGCGTAGCGGGCCGCTTCGCGGTTGGCGTGCGGATCGTCGCTCCGGCCGCCGCGCGACGCCGGCGGGCGTGGCGCAGGCGGGGCGGATGCGACGGGTCTGTCAGACGGGCGCGACCCCGAGCGCGCGCCCGAGCGCAGCGCACGCTGCAGACCGGGGTCGGGCATCCAGGGCGGCAACGAGGCTGCCGGCTTGCCGCTGTGGGAGGATCCGCCGGCCTCGCCGCGTTTGGCGGCCGGGGCGGGACGTTCGGAATCGCGGCGACTGCCGCGCTTGCTGGGAGGTTTTGCCATTGCGGCCATGGTACACCCCACGCCGCGAGGCCCGCGTCGAGAGCGGTTGGCGCACCCTGCAGGTCGCCCCCCTGCTATCGCAATTCAGGGCCAGTACGACGTACCGAACCCTAAAGCGTGCCCCTTCTTCCAGCGGGCCACTGTGCCCGCCCGAAGTCGGGTTGCGAAGATCCGCACAGCGGACTGACGGCCGATGGCCGCGTCGAGCGCGCCGCTCGCAAAACCGGGGTCAGAGTGCAATTTAGCCGCGCGAATTTCACTCTGACCCCGGGGTTGGACCCCGGTTTTGCGAGGGCTGGCGCCCGAGTCAAGTCAAGGCGACTTGGCATTGCGCATTTGGAAAATGGCCCACAAAAAAACCCGCGCTTGGCGGGTTCGTTGTCGCAGTCGGTAAGGCTGCGTGACCTGGTGCCCAGGAGAGGACTCGAACCTCCACGGAGTTGCCCCCGCTAGCACCTGAAGCTAGTGCGTCTACCAATTCCGCCACCTGGGCAGGTCAGACGCGCATTTTGCGGTGCGCGTGCGCGGCTGTCAACGCGCGGCATTGGACCGTTGGCCGAGGCGGCCTCAGGCGCGCGGTGCGTCATCGGCCTGCCCCGCGTCCGCCTCCTGCTGCTCGCGATCGAGCGAGGCCTGCACCATCGCCTCGCTGACCCGGAACTCCGCACCGATCGGCGAGACCTGCACCACCGGCTCGAACGGCGCAGCCGGCAACGGTGCCGGCGAGGTGCTGCGTCGCCACAGGAACACGCAGGCCAACAGCAGGTTGAGCACCAGAAACGACCAGAACAGCCCCTGCGTGCCGACCTGGTTCATGACCCGCGCGATCATCAACGGGCTGAGCGCGGCGCCGACGGAGTTGACCAGCAGCAGGCCCTGGATCAGCCGCACCAACTCATCGGACGCGGCGCGGTCGGCCGAGTGGCTGACGGCGACCGGATAGATCGCAAACACCCCGCCGCCGAGCAGGAACAGCAAGGCCGCCAGCAACCAGCGCTCGTCGGGCAGCCACAGGATCGCCAGCGCCAGCGCCGCGCACGCCAGGCTCAGTACCAGCAACACCACCTGCCGGTTCTGCCGGTCCGACCAGCGACCGACCGGGTACTGCAGCACCATCGCACCGAGAATCGTGCAGGCCATCAATTGACCGACCTCGGCCACGTCCATGCCCACGCGCTGCAGATAGATCGGCAGCAGGGTGTAGATCGCCGCGATCGCCACGCCCGAACCGAAACAGCCGAGCACGCCCGATGGCGTCACCCGCAGCAGGTCGCGCGGCGTCAGCGGTTCGATCGCCCCGGCTTCGGGCGAGACCCGCGGCAGGATCACCACCGGCAACACCGACAGCGAGCCGAGCATGCCTGCGACCATGAACGGCGCCATCGCGCCCCAGCCGTCGATGACGCCCAACTGGAGCTGGCCGAGCATGCCCGAGCCGTACAGCGCGATCATGTAGACCGCGAGCAGCCGCCCGCGCATGCGCGAATCGCCCGCGAGCAGCAGCCAGCTCTCGACCACCAGGAAGATGCCGACGATCGCCCAGCCGTTGATCAGCCGGAACACGAACCAGGCCCAGGGATCGAACACCAGCCCCTGCAGCAGGAACGTCACCGCAGTCAGCGAGGCGAAGCTGCTGTAGGCCCGGATATGCCCGATCCGTGCGATCAGCCGGTCGCTGAACATCGCGCCCAGCGCCAGACCGACGAAGTACGACGAGGACACGATGCCGATCATCGTGTCCGACACGCCGGCCGCGTCCAGCCGCAACGCGGTCAACGACGACACGAAGCCATTGCCCAGGCAGACGATGAACAAGCCCAGCAGCGGACCCAGGACCAGCTTCAGCAGTGCTCGGGACACGACGCGCGCGCTCCTGTCCGCTGGCGCCGGGACCGTGCGGACCGGTCGGCAGGACGATCGCCATCGGACACGCCCGGCGCGTGTCGCGACGCCCTTCCCGGCCGCAGTCGAAAGCGCGTGTCAGGAACGGCAGGGACAAAAAAACCCGCACTCGGCGGGTTCGTTGTCGCAGTCGGTAAGGCTGCGATGACCTGGTGCCCAGGAGAGGACTCGAACCTCCACGGAGTTGCCCCCGCTAGCACCTGAAGCTAGTGCGTCTACCAATTCCGCCACCTGGGCAGGTCAGGGCGCGTATGTTGTCGATCCGCGCACGGCTTGTCAACGCATTCAAGGGCGATCCCGCAGGCCCGGCGCAAGCCACGTGCAGAAGGCCGGGGGGGCAACGGCTTCCGGCCGTCGCCGCGTTCGCGGCACGCACTGCACGCACCGGCGACATCGCCGCAGCTACACCACGACTGTGGATCTGCCGTCGCTGCCGTCGCCCTGCGCCGGCCAGGCGCCTTCCTCCCGCCCACAGGACCTACCCGATGGCGCCGCTGCAGCCGATGGATGCTCGAGCCAGGCAGGCCGCCTGGCTGCACGACCTGCGCAATGCGGCCAATGGCGTCGGCATCGCGCTGGAGATGATCGAGCTGTTGCTCCAGCACGACGATCGCCCGGCCGTCGTCCGCAGTCTGGCGCGCGCGCAACACGGCTGCGCGCACCTGCTCGCGCTGGTGCGCGCGCCGATCGAAGGCGAGACGGACGAGCCGACGTAGCCGCCGCACGCCCTGGCTGCAGTCGCTGCGTGGACTCAGGCCTGCGGTTGCCGCTTGGCCAGGACATCGCGCATCGCCGCCGCCAGGGCATCCATCGACAACGGCTTGCTCAGGTGGGCGTCGAACCCCGAGGCACTCGCCTCCTGGATGTCGCTGGGCCGGGCATAGCCGCTGAGCGCCACCAGCGCGAGTCGATCGGCCCCGGCCAGCGCACGCGCCTGGCGGGCGAACGCGTAGCCGTCCATGCCGTCCATGCCGATGTCCGACAGCACCAGGTCGAAGACCTGCGCATCGAGCCGATCGAGCGCATGGGCCGCATCGTGGCAGACCACGACCGAGGCGCCCTGCAGTTCCAGCAACTGCGCCAGCCCGTCGGCGGTGCCGACATCGTCGTCGACAACCAGGATCCGCAGCCCGTCCCAGCGCATCGCCTCGTGTCGGCCATCCGATTCGCCCGGCCCGAACAATGGGTAGGTGAAGCGCGGCAGCCACAGCGTGAACGTGGCCCCCCGCCCGGGGCCGTCGGAATGCGCTTCGATCCGGCCGCCGTGCAGGTCCACGAGCTGGCGCACCAGCGACAGCCCGATGCCCAGGCCGCCGCCCCGGCCGATCGCATGGCCGGTGCCCTGTCCGAACAGGTCGAAGATCCGCGGCAGCGACTGCGCATCGATGCCCTGCCCGGTGTCGCGCACGCGCAGCCGCACATAGTGCGCCTCGCCCCCGACCATCAGCGAGATCTGTCCGCCCTGCGGCGTGAACTTGATCGCGTTGCTGAGCAGGTTCCAGACGATCTGCTCGATCCGCGACGCATCACCGCGCACCATGATCGGCGCGTCGGGGATCTGCATCCCGAACGCGATGCCCACCGATGCCGGATCCAGTCGCGCGACGTCCACCAATTCGGTGACGACCATGCCCACATCGACCGGTTCGGGCTTGAGCGTGAGCTTGCCGGTGCGGATGCGCGACATGTCGAGCAGGTCGTCGATGATCTTGGTCTGGCTGCGGATCGCACGCCGCACGGTCTCGATCGAGGCGATCGCGCTCGACGACTCGCGCACGCCGGGCAACCGGGCCATCAGCTCGGTGTTGACGCTGATCAGGTTCAGCGGATTCTTCAGCTCGTGCGACATCACCGCGAGGAACTCGTCGCGCAAGGTGACCGACGTCTCGGCTTCGTAGCGTCCCGCCCATGAGCGCGCGCCGCCCTGGCGCCTGGCGCCGAGCAGCAGCACGTACGCGACCACCTCGTCCTGCGCGCGGATCGCCGACAGCGCGACCCGGCACTGGATGCGATCCCCGCGGCAATTGCGGTACCAGCGCAGCCCCTCGACCGCCATGCCGGCCCCAGCCTGGACGAAGTCGTGCTCGGGCTGCCCGCTGTCGCGCTCCTGCTGGCCGTAGAGCGCGTCCACCCGCGTGCCCAGCAGGTCGCGCTCGCCATAGCCCAGCAGGTCGACGACGCCGCCACTGGCGGAGATCACCTGCCGCTGGCCGTCGGCGACCAGGACCGCGACATCGGTCGGGGCCAGGACACTGGCGTCGGCCTGGCCCCGACGCTCGCCCGCGGAGCGCAGGCTGGTGGTGTCGATGAAGGTCAGCACCGCGCCGTCGATCCGGTTTCCGGCGGTGCGGTAGGGCACCACGCGCGCGACGTACCCCTTGCCGTCGGTGCTGCGGATCTCGCGTTCGATCGGTTGCAGGGTCTCGAACGCGTTGCCGGCATCCTCGCCCAGTTCGGGATACTCCAGCCGGTGGGTGATGTCGAGCAGGCAGCGGCCGACATCGCCGGGAATGATGTTGAAGATCAGTTCGGCCTTGGGCGTGTAGCGCTTGATCCGCAGCCCGGCATCGACGAACACGGTGGCGATGTCGGTGGCGCTGAAGAAGGTCTGCAGCTCGTCATTGATCTTCGCCGTTTCCTCGACCTTCGACTTCAGTTCGTGGTTGACGCGGATCAGTTCCTCGTTGACCGACCGCAGCTCCTCCTTGCTGGCCTCCAGTTCCCCGGTCGCCGAGCGCAGGGCGGCCTTGATCGATTGCAATTCTTCGTTGGAGGCCTCGGACTGCGCGATCGCGACCTGCAGCCGGTCTCGGGTGCGCTGGAGTTCCTGTTCCAGCTGCAGCAGCGCCTCGCCGTCACCGGTGCGCCGATCGTCCACGGGCGGCGGCGCATGGGCCGCGAGCACACGCTGGTGCACTTGGGCGAGGATCTCCAGGATGTCGCGGATCGCCCGCTCGCGCGCCTCACCAGTCGACGGCGCGGTCGCTGGATTGTGCTCGGCCCGCGGCTCGGGGCGCGGCAGTTGGATCTGCCTGGCATCGCGCCACAGCGCCACGAGCTTGCCCGGGATCTCGACCGCCGGCAGCACGAAATCCACGCAACCGCTGGCGATCGCGCTGCGCGGCATGTCCTCGTACTCGGCATCTTCGGGCAGTTGCGCGATCGCCACCCCGCCCTGCGCCTTGAGGCGCGCCAGGCCGACGCTGCCGTCGCTGCCGGTGCCCGACAGCACGATGCCGATCGCCCGGTCCATGTGCGCATCGGCGAGCGTGCGAAAGAACGCGTCGATCGCGATGTGCCGCCCCGCCGGCCGGTCGACGGCGCGCACCCCAAGGTAACCGTCGTCCATCGTCAACGACGTCGTCGGCGCGATCACATAGACGTGGTTGGGCTCGATCGGGGTCGGCGCGTTGACCTCGATCACCGGCATCGGCGTGCAATGCCGCAGCTCCTGGCTGGCCTGGCGCTGGTGCCGCGGCGACAGATCCAGGATGACCACATAGGCCAGGCCGCCGGTCGCCGGGGCCTGTTCGAACAGGCGACGCAACGCGGCCAGGCCGCCGGCCGAGGCGCCGATGCCCACCACCGGAAACGTCAGCGGGCGGCGCAACGCCCCGCCCTGACCATACGGCACCCCGGCGTCGCGGTCGGTCATCGTGGATCACGCCCGGTCGTCATGACCGGCATCATGCGCCGCCCGCCTGTTCGATCCAACACACGGCCGTGACGCGGCCATCGCCATCGGCGCCCGGTCGGGCGCCTGCGGACCGTTACAGCCCTGCGGTGGTGCGCAGCGTCGCCAGGTCGACGAGGTCGATGCGGCGAGGATCGTCGAAGGCGAGCGCACCGGCCTGGCGCAGCTTGGTGAAGCTGCGGCTGACGGTCTCGATCGTCAGCCCGAGATGGTCGGCGATATCGGCACGGGTCATCGGCAGATCGACGCGATCGACGCGGCCACCGCGGCGCTGCTGGCGCTCGGCCATGTCGACCAGGAAGCCCGCCAGCCGTTCGCTCGGGCCGAGCCGGCCCAGCAGCATCAGGCTGGCCCGGGTGGCGTCGAGCTCGGTGCAGGCCTGTGCGAGCATGCCGGCCTCGAGCTCGGGATAGCGCTCGCACAGCCGGCGCATGTTCTGCATCGGGAATACGCACAGCACGCACTCGTTGATCGCCTCGATCGTGTGCTTGTAGTGCGCCGCGCTGCTGAAGCCGATGAAATCGCCTTCCATCAGAAAGCCGGCGACCAAGCGGCGGCCGTCGGGCAGCAGCCGCACCCGGCGCAGCATGCCGCGGGTCACGGTGTAGACGTCCCGGCGCGGACCGCCCTCGTGGACCAGCGTGGCGCCGGCCGGCAGCACGACCTCGCCGACGGCGGCCTCCAGGGCATGGGTCTCGGAGGCGGGCAGTGCGGCGCAGACCGCCAGATGCCGGCTCAGGCAGGCCTCGCAGCCCGAGTGGGAAGCACGCCGGGGCGCGCCCGACAGCGGATGGCGGGCGCCAGAGGAGGCGGGGTCGGAGACTCCGCGCGCGCGCAGCTTGGTATCCATGGGACAGCATGATAGCGCGACCGAGCGCGATTCCCGCACCCGCGCCCCATCGGCCCGGCCTCGGCCGGCGGCTCGTCCCCTGCGACCGGCACCCGCTAGAATCGCCGGCTCCCCCGCAGCCGCAGTCCCGATGACCGAGTCCGTCCGCCCCGCCTTCCATGGCTTCGAGCAGCTGCCGCTGCGCGAGTTCGCCGAGCGCGCCTACCTCGACTACTCGATGTACGTGGTGCTCGACCGTGCGCTGCCGTTCATCGGCGACGGCCTCAAGCCGGTCCAGCGCCGCATCGTCTACGCCATGAGCGAGCTGGGCCTGGGCGCGGCCGCCAAACCCAAGAAATCCGCACGCACCGTCGGCGACGTGATCGGCAAGTACCACCCGCACGGCGACAGCGCCTGCTACGAGGCGCTGGTGCTGATGGCCCAGCCGTTCTCCTACCGCTACCCCTTGATCGACGGCCAAGGCAACTTCGGCTCCAGCGACGACCCCAAGTCGTTCGCGGCGATGCGCTACACCGAGTCCAAGCTGACCCCGATCGCCGAGATGCTGCTCTCCGAGCTCGGCCACGGCACGGTCGACTGGACCGACAACTTCGACGGCACGCTCGAAGAGCCCTCGTGGCTGCCGGCGCGGCTGCCGCACCTGCTGCTCAACGGCACCACCGGCATCGCGGTCGGCATGGCCACCGACGTGCCGCCGCACAACCTGGGCGAGATCGTCAGCGCCTGCGTGCGCCTGATCGACGATCCCGACGCCAGCGTGCGCGACCTGTGCGAGCACGTGCGCGGGCCCGACTACCCGACCAGCGCCGAGATCATCACCCCGGCGTCCGATCTGCTGCAGATGTACGAGACCGGCCACGGCAGCGTGCGTGCCCGCGCGACGTTCGACAAGGAACACGCGAACATCGTCATCACCGCCCTGCCCTACCAGGTCTCGCCGTCGAAGGTGATCGAGCAGATCGCAGCCCAGATGCGCGCCAAGAAGCTGCCGTGGCTGGAGGACATCCGCGACGAGTCCGACCACGCCAACCCGGTACGCGTGGTCCTGGTGCCGCGTTCGAACCGGGTCGACGCCGAGCAGTTGATGGGGCATCTGTTCGCGACCACGGACCTGGAGAAGAGCTACCGGGTCAACCTCAACGTCATCGGTCTGGACGGCAAGCCGCAGGTCAAGCATCTCAAGGCGCTGCTGAGCGAATGGCTGCAGTTCCGCACCGACACCGTCACCCGCCGGCTGACCCATCGGCTGGAAAAGGTCGAGCGCCGCCTGCACCTGCTCGACGGTCTGTTGATCGCGTTCCTGAATCTCGACGAGGTGATCCGCATCATCCGCACCGAGGACGAACCGCGTGCAGTGCTGCAGGCGCGCTTCGACCTGAGTGACGAGCAGGTCGACTACATCCTCGAGACCCGCCTGCGCCAGTTGGCGCGGCTGGAAGAGATGAAGATCCGCGGCGAGCAGGCCGAGCTCGAGGCCGAGCGCGATCGTCTGATCGCCACGCTCGCCAGCAAGGCCAAGCTGCGCAAACTGATCAAGGACGAGTTGCTGGCCGACGCCAAGAAGTTCGGCGACGCCCGCCGCTCGCCGCTGGTCGTGCGCGGCAGCGCGCAGGCACTGGCCGAGACCGATCTGGTGCCCAGCGAGCCGGTGACGATCGTGGTCAGCGAGAAGGGCTGGGTGCGCGCCGCCAAGGGGCACGATGTCGACCCGGCGGGGCTGTCGTACCGCGAGGGCGACCGCCTGCTGGCGTTCGCACGCGGACGCAGCACGCAGCAGGTCGCCTTCCTCGACTCGAACGGCCGCAGCTATTCGACGATCGCCCATTCGCTGCCGTCGGCGCGCGGTAATGGCGAGCCGCTGACCGGCCGCTTCTCGCCGGCCGCAGGCGCGGCGTTCCAGACCCTCGCCTCCGGCGACAACGACAGCCGCTTCGTCGTCGCGTCTTCGCACGGCTACGGCTTCGTGACCCGCTTCGAGAACCTCACCGGCCGCAACAAGGCCGGCAAGGCGATGCTCTCGCTCTCGCCCGGCGCCGCCGTGCTGCAGCCGGCGGCGGTCCGCGATGCCCAGGCCGATCGGCTGGTGGTGGTCACCAGCGCCGGCCACCTGCTCGCGTTTCCGGCCGCCGAGTTGCCGGAACTCGACAAGGGCAAAGGCAACAAGATCATCGAGATCCCCAAGGCCAAGCGCGGCACCGAGCAGGTCGTCGCGCTGGCCGTGGTCTCGCCGGGCGGGGCGCTGCTGGTGCAGTCGGGCACGCGCACGATGACCCTGGCCTTCAAGGAACTCGACGCCTACATTGGCGCGCGCGCCAGCCGCGGCGGCCTGCTGCCGCGCGGCTGGCAGAAGGTCGAGGGCCTGTCGGTGGCGTGACGGCCTGCGCCGTCGCCCACCTTCAACTTTTCGGAGCCGGCATGGATCCAGAGTTCTGGCACGCACGCTGGCGCACCCAGCGCATCGGCTTCCACCGCGACGCACCGCTGCCGCTGCTGATCACGCACTGGCCGGCCCTGCACCTGTCGGCAGACGCCCGCGTCTTCGTGCCCCTGTGCGGCAAGTCGCTGGACATGGTGTGGCTGGCCGAGCAGGGCCATCGCGTGCTCGGGGTCGAGCTGTCGGAACTGGCCGTGCGTGCATTCTTCGACGCGTGCGGGCTCATCCCGCAGGTCCACGACACCGCAGCCGGCCGGCACTATGTCGCCGGCCCGTTCGAGCTGATCGTCGGCGATGCATTCGCACTCGATGCGGCCATCCTGGCCGATTGCGCGGCGGTCTACGACCGGGCGGCGCTGATCGCATTGCCGCCGGAGCTGCGCGCGACCTATGCCGCGACCGCGTGGCACCGGTTGCCGGCCGGCTGCCGCGGGCTGCTGGTCACGCTGACGTACCCGCAGCATGAGAAAGCCGGCCCCCCCTTCTCGGTCGACGCCGATGCGGTGCATGCGCTGCTCGATGCCGATTGGCGCGTGGACCTGGTCGAGCATCGCGACATCCTCGCCAGCGAACCGGATTTCGGCACCAGCACGCTGTCGACCGAGGTCTGGCAGGTCGCGCGCCGCGACTGACGCCCGGCACGGCGCGCGCCCCGCAGGGCTTCAGCCCACGCCGGCGTGGGTGCCTTCCGCCTCGCCCATGCGGCTTTGCTGGTAGTTCTGCAGGCCGATCATCTCGATCAGGCGCAGTTGCTTCTCCAGCCAGTACGTGTGGTCTTCCTCGGTGTCGGAGAGCTGGGTCACCAGTACCTGGCGGCTGACGAAGTCGCCATGGCGCTCGCACAGCGCGATGCCCTGGGCGAGGTGGTCGCGCACGGCGTACTCGAGCGCGAGGTCCTTGCGCAGCATCTCCTCGACCGTGCGACCAGGCTCGAACGCCTCCGGGCGCATGTCCGGATCGCCCTCCAGGAACAGGATGCGACGCAGCAGCGCATCGGCGTGCTGGGTCTCCTCTTCCATTTCATGGTTGATCCGCGCATAGAGCTGGTGCAGGCCCAGGTCTTCGTAGCGGCGCGAATGGATGAAGTACTGGTCGCGTGCGGTAAGCTCGCCGCGCAACAGGAACTTCAGGTAGTCGACGACTTCGGGATGGCCTTTCATCGGGGGGCTCGCAGGTCCGGGAATGGGCGCAGTATGCCCAGTCGTCCGCGACGATGATCGGATGCAAATGCATGCATTTCGCATTCTCAGGGACAGCCACGTAGACTCGCCCGCCCCTTCGCCTTTGCGTGGATGCGCAGATGAAGATCGGTATCGATTTCGGCACCAGCTATTCGGCCGCCGCCGCGCGCGTCGGCGACCGCCTCGAACACATCCGCTTCGGCGGGCAGGCGCAGTTCCGCACCGCGGTGTACTTCCCGCGCGCCGTGCCCGACGCGGCCGACTTCGCGCTGACCGACGCGATGGAGGCGCAGGTCGCCGAGATCATGCGCGACCTCAAGGCCGCGCAGACCCGCGCCGGCACCGCGGCGCGCGGCGAATCGCAGTTGCGCGGCGACGCGGTGCGCATCGTGCGCCGGCAGTGGATGGAACAGCAGATGCGCGAGGCTCAGACCTCGGTCGCCGACCTGCAGGACGCGGTGTTCGGCGAGGAGGCGATCGAACGCTACCTCGAGGACGGCACCGGCAACCTGGTGCAGTCACCCAAGTCGATGCTCGGTTTCAATCTGCATCCGCGCGCCCGCACCACCATCGCCGGCATCGCCGCGCACATCCTCGAGCACATCCGGCTCACGGCGAGCCGTCAGCTGGGCACCGTGGTGCGCGAGGCGACGCTGGGCCGTCCGGTGCGCTTCCGCAGTTCGATGGGCGAGGCCGGCGGGGAACAGGCGCTGGCGATCCTGCGCGAGGCGGCGGGCATCGCCGGTTTCGACACCGTGCACTTCCTCGAAGAACCGGCCGCGGCCGCGCTGCATCACCACGCGATCAGCCCGCAGCGCCAGACCACCCTGGTCGTCGATATCGGCGGCGGCACCACCGACATCGCGCTGGCGAGCATCGGCGGCGATGCTCCGCCGCAGGTGCATCGGGCCTGGGGCATCGCCCATGGCGGCACCGATGTCGATATCGCGCTGAGCCTGGCCCGCGCGATGCCGCTGTTCGGCAAAGGCGTCACGCGCACGCCGGTGCACCATTTCGTCGAGGCCGCCACCGTGCAGGACCTGCCGCGCCAGCGCGAATTCCATCGCCACGACTACCGCGACGTCGTGGCGCCGTACGGCGCGCGTCTGCAGGCGCTGCAGGACGAGGGCGGTACCACCCGGCTCTACCGCGGGATCGAGACCATGAAGGTCCGGCTCAGCGATGACGCCACGGCCGTGCAGCCGCTCGACTTCATCGAGCCGGGCCTGTCGGTGGACGCCGGCCGCGCCGATCTCGAGGCCGCCGCCGCCCGCTTTCTCGATCAGATCGGCGGACTGCTCGATGAGGTCCGCGCCGACCTGCCGCAGCCGCCCGACAGCCTGTTCCTGACCGGCGGCATGTCCGGCGCCCCCTATGTACAGGCCGCCGCGCGGGCGCGGTTCCCCCAGGCCCGGGTCGTTCGCGGCGACCCGTCGCTGGGCGTCGTCTCGGGACTGGCCGAGCACGCGTCCAACACGCCCGCCGCCGCGGGCTGAGCGCCGCGGCGCCCCCGCCCCCTCACGCGCGGAACCTGAAACAATCGGGCGGCGGCAGGCGGCCGCGACGGGGGGAGCTCGGCAATGCGCAACCGGTGGCGCGCTTGGAGCGTGCGGGCGCTGCTCGTATTGGCAGTCTTGGCAGTGGCGATCTCGGCGATGCTGTGGTGGCAACTGCGCGGCAGCCTGCCGGCGCTGGCGGGCACACGAACGCTGCCCGGGCTCGAGGCCTCGGCGACGATCCAGCGCGACGCCTTGGGCACGGTGACGATCACCGCCGACAGCGAGACCGACGCGATGCGCGCGCTGGGCTGGGTGCACGCCCAGGAGCGTTACTTCGAGATGGATCTGATGCGGCGCCTGCCCGCAGGCGAGCTCTCGGCGCTGTTCGGCGAGCGGGCGCTCGACACCGATCGCCGCCATCGCCTGCACCGCATGCGCGCCCGCGTCGACGCCACGCTGACCGAGGTCGCCGGCGAGCGCATGCCGCAGTTGCGCGCCTACGCCGAGGGCGCGAATGCCGGGCTGGCCGCATTGCGGGCCCGGCCCTGGCCATACCTGCTGCTGCGCCGGCAGCCGACGCCCTGGACGCCGGCCGACTCGGCCCTGGTCGGCTTCTCGATGTACTTCGACCTGCAGGACGCCGGCAACGTCCGCGAACTGGCCATGCACCGTCTGCGACCGCATCTGCCGCCCGCGCTGTTCGCGCTCGTGGCCCACGACGGCAGCCGCTGGGACGCGCCGCTGGCGGGCGCAGCGCGCGGCGATGCGGCATTGCCGGATGCCGACGCGGTGGACCTGCGCCGGTTGGACGCGGGGTATGCGGGCAACGAGGACGGGCCGCCAGCGGCAATGGCGTGGGCTGCCCCCAGGCCCACCGCCGTGTGGGAGAGGGACGGTGGCAGGCCACCTGCGGCGGCCGATCTCGCCGTGGGAAGCAACAACTTCGCAGTCGGCGGTGCATTGACCGCCGACGGGCGCGCACTGGTCGCCGACGACATGCACCTGGGCCTGCGCGCGCCCAACCTGTGGTTCCGCGCCCGGCTGCGCTATCCCGACGTCCGCGCACCCGGCGGCCGAGTCGACATCACCGGCTTCACGCTGCCGGGCCTGCCCGCGGTCATCGTCGGCAGCAATGGCCACATCGCCTGGGGCTTCACCAACAGCTACATCGATACGCTGGACTGGCAGCGCATCGTGCCCTGCGCGACCGACGCCCCGCAGGGCCCCGGCTGCACGCCGCTGCGGCGCCATGCCGAGACCATCGCCATTGCCGGGCGCGCCTCCGATGTTCTGATGGTCGAGGACAGCGACTGGGGCCCGGTAGTCCACCGCGAGGCCGACGGCAGCGCGCTGGCGCTGCGCTGGACCGCGCACCTGCCCGGGGCCCTGAACTTCGGACTGGCGGACTTCGCCCATGCGCGCGATCTCGATGACGCACTCGTGATCGCCGACCGCACCGCGACCCCGACCCAGAACCTGGTGATCGGCGATCTGCACGGCGCGGTCGCCTGGCGCCTGCTCGGCCCGGTCCCGGTGCGTGCGCCCGGCTGCGATGGCGCGACGGTCTCCCGTTCCCAGGATATCGACGGTACCGCAGGCGACGCTGGCAACATCTGTGCACCGTGGCCGATCGCCACCGATGCGTCGCCGCGCGTCCGCTCGCCCGAGGCGATGCGGCTGTGGACCGCGAACAGCCGTGTCGTCGACGGTGCCGACTTCGCCCGGATCGGCGACGGCGGTGCCGCGCTGGGCATCCGCGCCTGGCAGATCCGCCAGGGGCTCGACGCCCGCGCGCGCTTGGCCGAACGCGACCTGCTCGCGATCCAGCTCGACGACCGCGCGCTGCTGCTGTCGCATTGGCATGCCCTGCTCGCCCAGGCGGCCGACGCGGCCGGCGCCGACGCCACTGCACTGCACGCACTCGCCGACGCCGCCGCAGACTGGCGCGGCCATGCGGCGGTCGATTCGGTCGGCTATCGCATCGTCCGCGCATGGCGGCTCGCGGTGCATGCGCGCATCGCCGATGGCCTGCTCGCCCCCGCGCGTGCAACGGCCGGCGACGCGCTCGCCTGGCCGGACCCGCCGAATTTCGAAGGCGTGGTCTGGCCGCTGGTGAGCCAGCGCCCCGACCACCTGCTGCCGCGCCGGTTCGCCTGCACGCCGCAGACCCAGCATGGGCGCTGCGCGCCGATCGTCGACGGCTGGACCGCGTTGCTGGAAGACGCCGCGCGCGAGGTCCGCGACACGCTGCAGGCTGAGGGGCCCTTGGCGCAACGGACCTGGGGCGAATACAACACCACCGCGATCTGTCACCCGCTCGCAGCCGCCATCCCGCTGGTGGGCAGGCGCGCGCTGTGCATGCCGGCGCAGCCACTGCCCGGCGACGGCACCATGCCGCGCGTCCAGATGCCTGCGTTCGGCGCCTCACAGCGCATGGTGGTCGCCCCCGGACACGAGCTCGATGGCATCGCGCACATGCCCGGCGGCCAGAGCGGTCACCCGCTCTCGCCGTTCTGGGGCGCCGGCCACGACGACTGGGCTCAAGGTCGGCCCACGCCGTTGCTGCCGGGCCCGGCCACGCACATGCTGCAGCTGCAACCCGCACACCGCGCGGCACGCAGCGACTAGCGGCCCAGCGCGCCCTGCCAATGGGTGCCATAGCGCCCGGCGGCCATCTTCGCGGCCGGGCGCGCGCGCAACACCGCACTGATCCGCGGGCCGACCGGGCGCGCCGTCTTCGCGATCCCGTGCTCGTGGGTCAACTGTGAGGCATGGCTCATCGCCAGCACGCTGCCGGGCGCGAGTTCGATCGCGATCGCCTTGCCGCGCCCATTCTTCGCGCGGATCGACATCCGCCGCGCACCGCCCAGCGACAGCAACGCGATCGGCTGACCGGGGACCAGCGTGTGCAGCTTGTCGTGATGCATGGCCACGCTGTCGCGGCCGTCGCGGTAGAGATTGAGCCCGACTGCGGTGTACGGCGCAGGCACCAACCGCTGCACAAGACGGCACATCTCGGGCAACGGCAACGCCGGCGGCAGCGCATCGAGCCGGTAGGACGCCAACAACCGCGGGACCGCGACCACGCGGTCGTACATCGACCGATGCTGGGTCTCCCAGTGCGCCCCGTCGCGCAGCGCCTCGAACCACGCGGCGGCCGTCGTCGGATCGACCGCATCGGCCCAGTAGCGGATGCCGCCCTCGGCGTCGTCGACGAGGCGCTGCGGGCCGGCGGGGGGAAACAGGTCCATGGCCCCGAGATGGGGCCGTCCGATGCGCCGGGCAACCGGCCTCAGGCCGCCGGCACAGAGGCCGCGTCGATGCGGAAGGCCGCGACGCTGGCGGTCAACCGGGCCGCCTGCGCATGCATGCGCGAGGCCGCCGCGGTGGCGTCCTCGACCCGCCCCGCGTTGCGCCGGGTGGCGGTCTCCATGCCGGCGACGGTTCGATCGATCTGGTCGATGCCGTCGGCCTGGGCCTGCGAGGCGGCGCGAATCCCGGTCATGATCGCGGTCACGCCCTGGACCGAGGCGACGATCTCGCTCATCGTCCCGCCCGCGCGGCCCGCCAGCGCGGCGCCGTCGGCGACCTTCGCGCCAGCGTCATCGATCAGCCCCTTGATCTCGCGCGCGGCCTCGGCGCTGCGCTTGGCCAGCATCCGCACCTCGGTGGCGACGACGGCGAAGCCCCGGCCCTGCTCGCCCGCCCGCGCCGCCTCGACCGCGGCGTTGAGCGCAAGAATGTTGGTCTGGAATGCGATCGCGTCGATGACCGACAGGATGTCGGCGATCCGGCGCGAGGCGCGCTCGATGTCGGCCATCGTCGCCACCACCCGGCCGACCGCCTCGCCGCCGCGCGATGCCACCGCGGCCGCATCGACGACCAGCGCGTCGGCCTGCCGCGTGTGTTCTGCGTTCTGGCGCACCGCATCGGCGAACGCGGCCATCGATGCGGCGGTCGCCTCCAGCTCGACCGCCTGCTGGGCGGTGCTGCGCGAAAGATCGGCGTTGCCGGCCGCGATCTCGTCGGCCGCACGCCCGATCGCGACCGAGGCGTCCTGAATGCGTGCGACGATGCCGGTGAGCTGGGCGACCGTGGCATTGGCGTCATCGCGCATGCGAGCGAACACGCCGTGGAAATCCCCGTCCATGCGCGCCGACAGGTCGCCCTGCGACAGCGCGGCCAACACCCCCTGCAGCGCCGACAGGTTGTGCTGGAAGGTATCGAGCAGCCGGTTGATGCCGGTCGAGAGCGTGCGCACGAAGCCGTCCTTGCCGTGCAGCGCAATCCGCCCGTGCAACTCGCCATGCGCCGCCGCCTCCACAAGTGCCGCGATCTCCTGCTCGACCATCGTTTCCAAGGCGCGGCTGCGCCACTCGACGGTCGCGCCGATGCGCTGGCCATCGACCGCGACCGCGGCGACCGCCCACGAGTAGCGGATGCCCGCGTGGTCGGCCTCGTGTTCGAATGCGCGCTCGCCGGCGCGCAGCCGGCGTTGGACCTGGGCAAAGTCGGGATGCAGCGCGGCCGCGTCGCCCCCATCGAGCCCGGCGGCGCCTGCGCCGAGCACACCGCGCAGCGCGCGGTTGGCGTAGGCGACGTGGCCGTCGTGGTCGAGCAGCATCAGGCCCGACTGGGCGCTGTCGAGCGCCTGGCGGATTCGCGCGTTCTCGCGCGCGATCGCGCGCTCGCCCTCGATGCGCATGCGCAGGCGTTGCTGCATGTGCACCAGCATCCCGGCCAGGCGGCCGAGCTCGTCGTGAGGATTGCGCACCGCGAGCGTGGCGTCGAGCCGATCGTCGGCGATGGCCTGCGCGAAGCGCAGCGTGTCCTCGATCGGACGCCGGACCGCGCGCAGGACCGCCAGCAGCGTGGCGATCAACGCGATCGCGACCAGCAGCAGCGTCGCCGCGAAGAACGCGTCCATTCCGCGGCCCTGCGCCTGCTGGCGCGCACGCGCGCCCGCCAGCGCCGCCGAGCGTTCGGCATGCAGCGCATCGAGTGCCGGCGCAATCCCGGCCGCGACGTCCTCGAGCGACTGCGCCTCGATGTCCAGGCCCACGCGCGCCGCGACGTAGGCCAGCAGCGCGGCCTGGTAGTCGTCCATCCGCGCCCGCACCGCCGCCTGCGTCGCATCGCCGGCGCGCGTGGCCGCGAGCGCCAGGTCGAAGTCCAGCTTGCCCTCGCTGGCCCGATCGGCCTGCGCGGGCTCGCCGGTCAGCAGGAAACGCAGCTCGTGCAGCCGCATGCGCTGCAGATGCCCCGACACGACCGGGTCGCCCAGGGCATCGACGTCGGCGGTGACCGCAGCGGCGGCCGACGCCAACCGCCCGCGCAACCCGTGCGCGCCCGCGCCCATCTCGTCCACGCGCGCATTGAGCGAGGCAATGCCGGTGCCAAAATCCGCGACCCGCGTCGCCACCGCGTCCAGCGCCGGGGACGCCTGCGCGCGGGTCTCCGACGGCCGCAGCGCGGCCAGCGTTGCCGACAGCTGCGCCTGGGCCGCCTGCAATCGCGTCCGGTCGGCCGCGTCCAGGCTGTGCGCGTAGGCAGTCTGCAGCCGCCGCGCCTCCGAGACCTGGCCGGCCAGCGTGCCGGCCAGCACCGCCTGCGCTTGGTGGTGTGCGAACATCGCGCCGGCACGCTCCACGCCCAGGCCCGCGCGCCAGTAGGCGAACGCCACAACCAGCAGGCCGAAGCCGCAGACCAGCAGGCTGGCCTTGATCTTCGTCGCCAGCGTGGCGCGCGTGAGCGGCTGCAGCCAGCCCGGCGCGACGATCCGAGACAGGCGTTGGCGGACGGCCGCGAAGGCCTGCGAGCTTTGCGGCGACGGGGACGGAAACGTGGCGACCGACATGCGCGTCTTCCAGGCAAAGTGACGCATCGATATCGGCTTGGTCGCCAGGAACTTGAGCGCCACGACGCGGACGATGGCCGCACGGTCCTGGCGGACCCGTGTGTTCTACCGCCGCGGCGCTACAGCGCGATGACCGGACGCATGCCGTGATGCCCGCACTGCGAGCGCATCGCTTGCGCGGCCGTGTGCGTCCTCTGCCGCCAAGGGTCGCGTAGGATCGGATGGGGACGGGACCGTCCCCCCGATACGGCGACGCTGGCCCGCGGCATGCGATGACAAGGACGATCACGGCCACTGAGGACACGGCGCAGTCACTGCGCTCGGCGCGCCGCGCGTTGTTGCGTGCCTATGCCCTGCACGTCGCCTGGTTCGCGGGCATGTGCGCGTTCGCCGCCACCCACTGGAACGACGACGGCCTCCGGATCGCGGTGCTGCTGACCCTGCTCACCGTGCCGCCAGTCCTGCGGCGCACCGTGCGCGTGCACCGGCTGTGCCGGGCCATCGATCCTCAGGCCCGCACGCTCGGCCGGGGGCCCGTGCTCTTGATCACCCTCGTGCTGCGCCCGTTCGAGTCGGGGCTCGTCCTGCCGCTGAAGAACCTGTGGGCCTGCCGCAGGCTGCTTCGTGCGATCGACGCGTCGCAGCAGGTCACCCTCGACCGGCCCTGCGATACGCACGAGGGCGACACGCCCGGCTGCCGCGGACGACCGGACGGCACGCCGCCACTGGATGCGCCGCCAGGTCCGTGATGCACTGCCGCACCCGCCGGGCCCGGTCGCCAACGCCATTGCATTGGAACTGTGACTGCCTGGGCAATTCCACCGCTTCGACGGCGAATCGGCCGCCCGGCGATTGACCCCGGGCCCATGCGTGCGCAGGGTCCGAGGGATGTCGGACGCAGGAGACGCTCGCATGCCGCGTCGCATGCCATGGATCTGGTTGGGCCTGCTGGGCGCCTGCGCGCTGGTGGCAGTGCTTGCCTGGCAGAACCGAGAACTGCGCGAGGAACGGCGCTGGTTCGTCACCCGCACCATCGAGCCGTACCTGGGCATGTACGTGCCGCAGGTCCCGGCGACCACGCTCGACGGTGCCGCGCACGTGCTCGGCGCGCCGTCCGGCGCGTTCCAGGTGCTGTACTTCTTCACCCCGACCTGCCCGTACTCGCGGCGCTCGCTGCCGCGCGTGGCCGAGACCGTGCGGCGCATCGCCGAGGCGCACGGGCCAAACGTCGAGGTACTGGGCGTGTGCCACTGCACGCCGGCACAGGCGCGCGCCTATGCGGACACCCATCGCCTGCCGTTTGCGGTGACCACGCTGACCGACCGGCGCCACGTGATGCTGTTCCGCGCGCGCAACGTGCCCGCGCTGCTCGCGCTCGATCGCGACGGCCGGGTGCGCTACGCGCGCGTGGGCATCTTTGATACCAAGGAGCGGATGCAGGACCTTCTGGCCGCGCTGCAACGCAGGGACGCGTCGCCAGCCCTGGCCAATGTCGAGGAGCGATGACATGACACGGTACTGGAAGACGATGCGCAACGCCGCGGCTGCCGCCCTGTTCGTGGGCTGCATGGGCTTCGGTGCGATGCAGGCGATGGCCGACGACGGCGAGGACCGCGAGGCCTCGTGCAGCGCGTGGGCCTGCGCACAGGAATGTGCGCCGTTCGGCGGACAGCTGGGGCCCGGCGGGCCCGGCCAGCCGCTGCAGTGCTACTGCTGCGGCTGAGTGCGGACATGCCCGGTGCCGGCCAGTGCCGGCCCGGGCACGCGCCGCGGTCGCGCGGACTCAGTCGCGCAGTTCGATCACGTCGAAATCGACCACCGGATCGACGTCCGCGTCGTAATCGACATCGTCGCGCTCGAAGCCGAACAGCTTCAGGAACTCGTGCTTGTAGCCGGCGTAATCGGTCAGCGCGGTCAGGTTCTCGGTCGTGACCTGGGGCCACAGCGCCTTGCACTGCGCCTGCACGTCATCGCGCAACTCCCAGTCGTCCAGACGCAGGCGATGCGCCTCGTCGAGCTCGGCCGGTGCACCGTCGGCGCGGTACATGCGCTCCCGGAACAGCCGGTCGAGTTGGTCGAGGGTGCCCTCGTGCAGGCCAAGTGCCTTCATGACCTTGAAGACGATCGCGATGTACAGCGGCAACACCGGGATCGCGGCGCTGGCCTGGGTGACCACCGACTTGAGCACGGCGACGTTGGCGCTGCCGCCGGTCGGCTTGAGCTGCGCATCGAGCCGGCGCGCGGTCGCGTCGAGGTCGGCCTTGGCCCGACCCAGCGCACCGTGCCAGTAGATCGGCCAGGTGATCTCGGTGCCGATGTAGCTGAAGGCGACGGTCTTCGCGCCGTCGGCGAGCACCCCGGCGTCGCGCAGCGCGTCGATCCACAGCTGCCAGTCCTGACCGCCCATGACGGTCACGGTGTCCTCGATCTCCTGCTCGGTCGCCGGCTCGACGGTCGCCTGGATCACCTGGTCCTTGTTGGTGTCGATCGCGGTCGAGGTGTAGGCCTCACCGATCGGCTTGAGCGCCGAGCGCTTGAGCTCGCCGGTGTCGGGCAGCTTGCGCACCGGTGAGGCGAGCGAATAGATCACCAGGTCCACCTGCCCGCCCATTTCGTCGCGGATCAACGCGATCGCCTGTTCGCGCGCGGCGTCAGAGAATGCGTCGCCATTGATCGAACGGCTGTAGAGACCGGCTTGCTTGGCGGCCTTGTCGAACGCCGCGGCGTTGTACCAACCGGCGGTGCCGGGCTTTTTCTCGGTGCCCGGCTTCTCGAAGAACACGCCGAGCGTGTCGGCGCCGAAGCCGAAGGCCGCACTGATGCGCGCCGCCAGCCCGTAGCCGCTCGACGCACCGATCACCAGCACCTTCTTCGGGCCGTCGTTGCGCACGCCCCGCGCGCGCGTGGCCTCGATCTGGTCGCGCACGTTGTGGGCGCATCCGGTGGGGTGCGTGGTGGTGCAGATGAAGCCGCGGACCTTGGGATGGATGATCACTGTGCTGCCCGGTTGTCGTGGAAATCGGACGCCAGTTTAAGGCGTGCCGCGGCCCCGGTCCCGTACGGGGGGCAATGGTCTGCGGCGGCGCGCGCGCCTGCATCGCGACGCGGCGATTGACAGCACGCCGGTCGCCAGCTGAACTGGGCGCCCCGGGCGCGCCTGTGCCCTGCTGCGGACCCCACTGCCGATGTCTTCGCGCTGGCTCGATTCCCCGACCCGATATGGCCTGATCACCCGTCTGCTGCACTGGAGCATGGCTGCCCTGTTCGCGTGGCAGTTCGCCGGCATGGGCGTGAAACTGGCGCTCGGCCGCCACGCGTTGACGGCTTTCATGGTCGGCACCCACAAACCGGTCGGCACGCTGCTGATGCTGCTGATCCTCGCGCGTGGCGTCTGGGGACTGTCGCAATGGCGCCGCCGGCCGCCACACCCGCCGACTTGGGTCGGCCGCGCCGCGTTGGCAGGCCATGCGGCGCTGTATGCGCTGATGGCCTGGGTGCCGACGGTCGCGCTGCTGCGCGAGTACGGCTCGGGCAAGGGCTTCGCGCCGTGGGGCATCCCGTTGTTCCCCGCCACCGGCGTCGAGCAGGCGACGTTGATGGCGCCGGCGAACCTGTCGCACGGCGTGCTCGCCTGGACGCTGCTGGCCCTGGTCGTCGGCCACGTGCTGATGGTCGCGGTGCACCACCTGTTCTGGCGCGACACCACGCTCGCGCGGATGGCCGGCCGGCTGTAGCGCGGACGGCGCTGCCCCCGCCCCCACCCGGTCCGCGATGCGGACCGACCTCCCCCGCCAGGCGGGGGAGGTGGTTCCCATTGCTGCGAGAGATGACGCGGCGTCAGGCCGCCGCTGCGTGGTGCACACCAGCGACTGCGCGTCCCGATGGATCGGCGGCGTTCGCGAATGCGGCGTCCCAGGCGATCGCGGCCGGCGACGAACACGCGATCGACTTGCCGCCGGGCACGGTCGCCGCCGCGGCCGGCGTCGGGAACGCCTGTTCGAACAGGCTGCGATACAGATACGCCTCCTTGGTCTGCGGCGGTGCGTGCGGGAAGCGGCTCGCCGCGGCCGCCAGTTCGCGATCGCTGACCTGGGCCTCGGCGTGCGCCTTGAGGCCGTCGATCCAGCCATACCCCACGCCGTCGCTGAACTGCTCCTTCTGCCGCCACAGGATCTCGTCGGGCAATGCGCCGTCGAACGCAGCCCGCAACAGGCCTTTCTCCATGCGCTGATAACCGTCGCTGCTGCGGTCGATCATCTTGTGCGCGGCGTCGATGTCCATCGCCACGTCCAGGAACGCGCGGTCGAGGAACGGCACGCGCGGCTCGACCCCCCAGGCCATCATCGCCTTGTTCGCACGCAGGCAGTCGTAGCCGTGCAGCGCGTCGAGCTTGCGCACCAGCTCTTCGTGGAACTGACGTGCGTCGGGCGCCTTGTGGAAGTACAGGTAGCCGCCGAAGATCTCGTCGCTGCCCTCGCCCGACAGCACCATTTTCACGCCCATTGCCTTGATCCTGCGCGCGAGCAGGAACATCGGGGTGGACGCGCGGATCGTGGTCACGTCGAAGGTCTCGATGTGCCGGATGACGTCCGGCAATGCGTCGAGGCCTTCCTCGAACGTGTATTCGAACCCGTGGTGTACGGTGCCCAGCGCCTCGGCCGCGACCGCCGCGGCGGCGAGGTCCGGCGAACCGGCCAGGCCGATCGCGAACGAATGCAGCCGCGGCCACCAGGCCTCGCTGCGATCGCCGTCCTCGATGCGATGGCGCGCATAGCGCGCCGCGACCGCGGCGACCAGCGATGAATCCAGACCGCCCGACAGCAGCACGCCATAGGGCACGTCGGTCATCAGCTGCCGGTGCACGGCGGCCTCGAAGGCCTCGCGCAGCGCCGGCAACGACGGTGCATGCCCGGCCACCGCATCGTGGTCGCGCCAGGGCCGCGCGTAGTAGCGCGTCAGCGCGCCGGTCGCGCTGTCGTACCAATGGCCGGGCGGAAACTGCGCGACATCGGCGCAGCTGTCGACCAGCGCCTTCATCTCCGAGGCCACGCGCAGCCGGCCCTCGCGGTCGTGCCCCCAGTACAGCGGCACCACGCCGATCGGGTCGCGGGCGATGATCGCGCGGCCCGACGTGCGGTCCCACAGCGCGAACGCGAAGATGCCGTTGAGCTGCTCGAGCCATGTCGCCGGCCCGGTGGCGTCGTCTGCATGCTCGCGATACAGCGCGTTGATCACCTCGCAGTCGGACGCGGTCGTGAACGCATAGGGCACACGCAGGTCCGCCCGCAGCGCCTGGTGGTTGTAGATCTCGCCGTTGATCGCCAGCACCAGCGCGCCGTCGGCCGAGCGCAGCGGCTGGGCGCCGCCGGCCGGATCGACGATCGCCAGGCGCTCGTGCACGAGGATCGCGCGGTCGTCGGCGTGGACGCCGCTCCAGTCGGGGCCGCGGTGGCGCTGACGTTGCGAACAGGCGAGCGCCTGGCGGCGCAGGGAGGCGATGTCGTCGCCAGGCTGCAGGCCGAAAATGCCGAAGATCGAACACATGGTGGGGCTCCTTTGAAGTGGAGCCGCGCGCGGGCCACAAAAAAACCCGCATCGCGGCCGATGCGGGTGGTGTGTCCTGGTGCTTGCGCGTGTTGCCTTATCCTCGCGCCCGCTCCCACACCCGCCTCGGCCGCGCACGATTATTCGTGCGCGGGGCGTTGCGGTTGGTATTGCGGGCGGACAAGCGCGACATGGGATCGACCCTAACCGGTGCGCGCGCACTGCGCAACGGTTGCGTACGCAACCGCCCGCCCCGGGGTCAGGCCGGGCGGGCCGGCGCTGCGTCGCCCGGCTGCGCATCGCGCGCGGCCTGCTCGGCCAGCGCCCGATCGGGATCGACCAGTTGCGGATTGTCGAGCACCGCCGCCAGCCGCTCGCGGTCGAGCTGGCCGGTCCAGCGCGCGATCACCAGGGTGCCGATGCCATTGCCGGTCAGGTTGGTCAGCGCGCGGCCTTCGGACATGAAACGGTCGATGCCGACAATCAGCGCGATGCCCGCCAGCGGAATCACGCTTTCGAACGCGGCCAGCGACGCGGCGAGCGTCACCAGCCCGGCGCCCGATACGCCCGCCGCGCCGTTGGAGGAAATCAGCATGAACACCAGCAGCGCGATCTGGGTGCCGATCGGCACCTCGATCCCGAACGCCTGCGCGATGAAGATCGCGCCCATCGCCATGTAGATCGCGGTGCCGTCGAGGTTGAAGGAGTATCCGGTGGGAATCGTCAGGCCGACCACCGACTTGGGCACGCCGGCCGCCTCGAGCTTGGCCAGCATGCGCGGCAGCACGGTTTCCGACGACGAGGTGCCGAGCACGATCAGCAATTCGTCGCGGATCATGCGGATGTACTTGAACACGCTGAAGCCCGACCAGCAGCAGATCGGCCCGAGCACCAGGAGCAGGAACAGCAGGCAGGTCAGCCAGAAGCTGAGCATGAAGTAGCCGAGCGAGCCGAGGATCGCGCCGCCGTACTCGCCGATCGTGAACGCCATGCCGCCCATCGCACCCAGCGGCGCGAACCACATCACGATCTTGATCACGCCGAACATGACCTGGGCGATCGTGTCGAGCGCGGCGACTGCCGGCTTGCCGCGCTCGCCCAGCATCGTGATCGCACAGGCGACCAGGATCGCCATCACCAGCACCTGGATCAGCTGGCCCTCGACGAAGGCCGCGAAGAACGAACTGGGCACCAGATGCAGCAGAAAGCCGGTGATGCCGTCGCCGGCCGCTGCACCGGCGCTGGCGAGCGTGCCCTGCGCGGCCGACGCGTCGAAAGTCTCGATGTCCAGCCCAAGGTTGCGGCCAGGTCCGAGCAGGTTGACCACGACCAGGCCGATGCCCAGCGCGAATACCGTGGTGACGTTGAAATAAACCACGGTCTTGAGCGCCAGCCCGCCGGCCTTGGCGAGATTGCCCAGGCCCGCGATGCCGACGGCGACGGTGGCGAAGATCGTCGGCGCGATGACGACCTTGACCAGTTTGATGAACAGGTCGGCCAGCCATTTCATCTGCGCGCCGACCTGCGGCGCGGCCAGGCCGATGACGATGCCGGCCGCGATGCCCAGCAGCACCCAGAAATAAAGGTGGTGCCACAGCGGCTTGCGGGGGCGGACGGAAGGGCGGAGGGTCGCGTCGGGCGCGATCGGCGGTGTGGGGTCGGTCGGCATGGGTCGAGCCTGCCAGACCGCGTCGCCCGGCGCGGTCATACATTCGAACTAGACCGCGCAGTCAGGACCGGCGTGCGGGCGTGTTGCGGGCCCGCCATCGAGGGACATCGCAGCGTATGCGGGCCCAGCGCGCTACCCTGTGCGCCGCCCGTCTTCGCCCCGCCGCATGTCCCCCGCTCCCGATCTCGTCGAACGCCTCGATCGCCTGCTGCCACAGACCCAGTGCGGCCAGTGCGGTTTCGATGGTTGCCGCCCCTATGCCGAGGCGATGGCGCGTGGCGAAGCCGACATCGACCGGTGTCCGCCGGGCGGCGATGCCGGCGCGCGCGCGCTGGCGACGCTGCTCGGCGTGCCGGTGCGGCCGTTCGACCGCAGCCGCGGCCCGCACCATCCGCGCCCGCCGGTCGCGCTGGTCGTCGAAGCGGACTGCATCGGCTGCACCAAATGTATCCAGGCCTGCCCGGTCGACGCGATCGTGGGCGCCTCCAAGCTGATGCATACCGTGATCGAACCGCTGTGCACCGGGTGCGAGCTGTGCGTGCCGGCCTGCCCGGTCGACTGCATCGTCATGGTCGAGGCGGCCTGAGGCCCGATCGCGATGGTTGGGGCGGCCGCAGGCCGCCAGGTTCAACGTCCCGGCGTGGCCGGGTCGCGCGCAGGCGGGTCGGGCTGCGGCGGCGGCGCGTCGTCTGCATCGATTGACGGCAGCGGCGCTTCGTCCTTGGGCGCCGTCACCGGCGATGGTGCAGGCATGCGCTCTTCGGGCACCGGCGCGGAGCCGTCGCCGATCTCGATCGCCGGCGGCGGCGCGCACGCACTGCAGATGCGCTCGACCTCGTAGCCCTTGGCAGCCAGTTTCTCGACCACGCCGTCCTCGCCCAGCAAGTGCAGCGTGCCGACGACGACCAGGATCTCGCCGTCCTGCTGCAACATCTGCTCGAGCTTGGGCAACCAGGCATCGTTGCGCTCGGTGTTGATCCGCCGATACAGCGCGGGAAAGCGCGCACGCATGTCCAGCGCCATGCCGTTCCACAGCTGCGCCGCATCGCCCGCGCGCCAAGCGCCATGCAGCGTCTCGATCGACGCCTGCCCGCCCTGCGCCTGGTCCAGCGCCTCGCGCAGCATCTCCACCTGCTCGAGCTGGCCCAGGCCATCGAGAAAACCGATCTGCTCGGACGCGGTCTCCAGCCCCGCCGTCGCCTTGCCCGCCTCGCGCGCCTGCCGCGCCAGATACGCATCCATGCCCAGTTGCGCCTGCAGGCCGTAGCGGCCCAGTTCGGTCGTGGTCACCAGCAACGAAGCGAACCACGGCTTGAACAACTGCAGGCTCTGCGCGCTCATGCCGCCGGTCGGTTGTGCGGCGAGGTTCGCCTCGCCCCAGGCCGCCAGGTCCGCGACGAGCGTTGGCGGCAAGTCGTCGTCGAGGCGACTGCCGTCGCTGCGCAGACCAGCCTGCATCATCTGCATCGCCAGCGTCGGCGACTCCAGCTCCTCGGGCGACAGTTCGAAGACCACTTCGCCGGCCGCATCCAGCGTCCGGGCGACGTCCTCCGACAGCGGATAGTCCGCGGGCTGCAGGAAATGGAACGAGCCCAGCAGATACAGCGCCCCGTGATCGCCCGAGACCTTCCACAGCAATGGGACCGGCGGCGCCGGCGCCGGCACGTCGGCGATAGGCGGCACCGCGGACGGCGCGCCCTCGCCCATCGCGGCAGGCGACTGGGCCCATGCCGTCGGGGCAAGGCCAAGGAACGCGAACGCAAGTGCGGCGACACGGGCGGCACGCAGGACAGGGGGGAAACGCATGCGGACTCCAGAATGAAAACGGGGCGGAACGCAGCCCGATGCCGTCGCGCGCGCGCCGGCGGGCACGCGCCCAGGGCCTGCGAGCAGATGCGCGCTCAACGCCCGCGCAGGAACCAACGGTCGATCTCGGCGAGCGGGAAATGCGCCCAGGTCGGGCGGCCATGGTTGCACTGCCCCGAGCGCTCGGTCGCCTCCATCTGCCGCAGCAGCGCATTCATCTCGGGCACCGTCAGTCGCCGGTTCGCGCGCACCGCACCATGGCAGGCCATCGTCGAAAGCAGTTCGTCGCGTGCCGCGCGCACCCGCCGACTCTCGCCGTGCTCGCGCAGGTCGGCCAGCACATCGCGCAGCAGCGCCTCGGTGTCGCCATCGACCAGCAACGCTGGCACGCCGCGCAGCAGCAGCGATTGCGGTCCGGTGCGCGAGACCTCGAAGCCCAGGTCGGCGAGCGTGCCCGCTTCCTGTTCGGCGATGTCGGCTTCGCGCTCGGAGACGGCGACGGTCTGCGGCACCAGCAGCGGCTGCATGCGCACACCGTCGCCATCGTGCGCGGTCTTGAGCCGCTCGTAGCCGATGCGCTCGTGAGCGGCATGCATGTCGACGACGATCATGCCGTCGGCCGCCTGGCTGAGAATGTAGATGCCATGCAACTGCGCGACCGCATAGCCGAGCGGCGGTACGAAGGCGGCGGTGTCGGCGGCGGTGTTGTCGGCGGCTGCGCCATCGACGGCCATGCCCTGGGCGCTCGCATCCGCCCACGCATCGCCTCGCGCAGGTGCCGGCGCGAACGTCGCGTCCGTCCCCGCGTGGGTCCCCGCGTCGCCGCCGCCCATGCCGCCGCCGTAGAGGCTGGCATAGGCCGCACGCGCCTCGCCCACGCGCAGTGCCAGATGTGTCTGCGGCATTGGCCGCGACCAGGCGGCTGCAGAGCCGCCGTTGGTCGGCCCGGCGGCGAACGGCGCTCCGGGCGTCGGCGCCTCGACCGCCACGTCGCCCGCCTGCCCGGCCCGGGTATCGGCCAGCGCCTCATGCAGCGTGCGATAGACGAAGTCGTGCACCAGCCGGGCGTCGCGGAACCGCACCTCGTGCTTGGCCGGATGCACATTGACGTCGACCCGGGTCGGATCGAGTTCGAGGAACAGCACGTAGGCCGGCTGTCGCCCGTGGTACATCACGTCGGCGAAGGCCTGCTTGACCGCGTGCGCGACGCTGCGATCGCGGATCGACCGGCCGTTGACGTACAGATACTGCTGATCGGCACTGGCGCGCGAGTACGCCGGCCGCGCGATCCAGCCCGACAGCCGCAGGCCGGCCGCGGCATGATCGATCCGCAGCGCGGCATCGGCGAACTCGCGGCCCAGCGTCTCGACCAGGCGCGCGCCCGAGAACAGGTCCTCGTCGCCCTTGTAGCGGCGCGCGGGCTTGCCGTTGTGGCTCACGCGCAGTTCGACATCCGGCCGTACCAGCGCCAGCGCACGCAGCCATTCTTCGATGTGGCCCAGCTCGGTGCGCTCGGCGCGCATGAACTTGCGGCGCGCCGGCACGTTGTAGAACAGGTCGCGGACCTCGACGGTGGTCCCACGCGGATGCGGCTTGGGGGCCGCCGCGCCCACACGCCCGCCGTCGACCTGCAGCACGGTGCCGTGGGCATCGTCCTCGCGGCGCGAGGCCAGCGAGAACCGGCTGACCGATGCGATCGACGGCAGCGCTTCGCCGCGGAAGCCGAGAGTGGCGACCGATTCGAGATCGTCGAGCGAGCCGATCTTGCTGGTCGCATGCCGCGACACTGCCAGTGGCAACTCCTCGGGTGCGATCCCGCCACCATCGTCGCGCACGCGGATCAGGCGGCCCCCGCCTTCCTCGAGCTCGATGTCGACCCGACGCGCACCGGCATCGAGCGCGTTCTCGACCAGTTCCTTGACCACCGAGGCCGGCCGCTCAACGACCTCGCCCGCGGCAATCTGGTTGATCAGGATATCGGGCAGTTGACGAATGGACACGGCACGGCGGCGCCAAGGCGCTTTGACGAGGGGGACGGGGATGATAGCGGGCGCCGGATGCGCCTGCCGGCCGGTCGATCCGGCCGATTCAGGGGCTGCCGCCGCCGGCAGCGGCCGCGGCCGCGCGCGCGGCGTAGAGCGTGCCTGGGGGCGGCTGGCTGGTGAAGAAGGCATTGATCCCCTGCAGCACGGCGGCAGCGACGCGCCGCTGGTGGCCGGGGTCGAGCAGCCGCTTCTCCTCTTCGGGATTGGAGATGAAGCCCGTTTCGACCAGCATCGCCGGCATGTCGGCGTTGCGCAGCACCGAGAAGTTCGCGTACTCCACGTTCGCCTTGTGGGTCTTGCCGACATCGCGCAGCCCGGTCAGCACGTGCGTAGCGGCCTCCTGCGAGGCGCGCATGTGCCCGCTCTGCGCCATTTCGAGCAGGACGTTGGACAGCGTGTCCTTCTCCAGGCGCACACCGCCGACGAGGTCGGCGCTGTTCTCGCGGTCGGCCAGCCAGCGTGCCTGCTGCGAGGACGCCCCGCGCAGTGACAGGGTGTAGACCGAGGAGCCGTAGGCGGCGCGATTGAGCGCGGCGTCGGCATGGATCGACACGAACATGTCGGCTCTGGCCTGACGCGCCCGACGCGCGCGCTGCGGCAGCTCGACATAGCTGTCGTTGTCGCGGATCAGATGCGCGCGCATGCCGGGCGTGGCGTTGATCTGGCGCGCCAGTTCGCGCGAGATCGCCAGCACCACGTGCTTTTCGTAGGTGCCACCCGGCCCGATCGCCCCCGGATCCTGGCCGCCGTGCCCGGGATCGATCGCGATCACCAGCGGACGCATGCCCGGCCCGACCGTGGTCGGCAAGGGCGGGGCCGCATTGCGCGGCGCCGGCGCGGTGGCCTCGGGTGTGGGGGCAGGCGCCTGCGCGACTGGCGCAGCAGCGGGTGTCGGCGTCGGCGTCGGGGCAGGCGTCGAGGCCGATGCCGCGGGCTGCGGCGCAGGTGTGGCCGGCGCACGGGCGCGCGCCATCTCGGCGATCAGCCGCGAGGTCGCATCGTTGGACGCGAGAGCAGGATCGGGCGGCGGGGTGCGGGTGGCCGGGGCGCCAGCGGCGGGCACGGCGCCGGTAGCCGTCGGTGGTGCAGAGGCCTGGGCGGCGACCCGCGCGATCGGATCGGCATCGCCATCGCCGGGCCACTCGACGACCAAGCGAGTCCCGTCGCCGCCTTCTTCCAGGCGCGGCGTCATCGCCACGACCGGGCTGGCGAGATCGAACACGATCCGGGTCGTGCCGGCCACCGGTTGACCGGTCCGGACACTGCGCACCACGCCGCGCGAGGCCGGCAGCGCCAGGCCGCCGCGGAGCTTGGTGCCGGGCAGGTCGACCACGAGGCGGTCGGGATTGGCCAGCGAGATCACCGAGAATTCGGCCTTGCCGTCCAGCCGCAGTTCGGCCCGCGTCCCGGTCGCGCCGGTCTGCAGGTCAACACCACGCAACTCGGCGCCGTAGGCCAGGTTCCAGCACAGCGCCGCGAGCAGCGCGAGCGCCAGCAAGGCCTGAGACAGATTGATCCCCCGGATACGCATGGGGTTAGTCAATCATCGCCGCCAGGACAATGCAAGACGTTTTCCCTTGCAAATCCAGAGCCTGCGCACCCTTCCTACGGTTTCGGTTCAGAAAGGGCCGGCAAGCAGCCCGGTCGCCCGAGCGCCTCGCACCACTGTCGACCGGCCTCCGACAGCGGCGCCAGCGATGCGCTGCGCCCCTGGCCCGACAAGGCGAGACAGATCCGCAGATCCGGCCGCGGCAACGCGTCGGCGCCCCGCTCGGGCCATTCGATCAACCACAGCCGCGCGGGGACGTCGTCCAGGCCGAGAAACTCCAGCTCGCCGATGTCGCCGATGCGGTACAGATCCAGGTGCAATGCCTCGCCGCCCGCCACCGGGTAGCGCTCGACCAGCGTGTAGGTGGGGCTGCGGACGGTACCGGTCACGCCCAGTGCGCGCAGCCAGGCGCGCGCCAGCGTGGACTTGCCGGCGCCCAGGTCGCCTTGCAGATGCACGACCGCCGGCGTGGGGGCCGTGGCGGCGAGCGCCTGCGCGAAGGCCTGGGTCGCGGCCTCGCCGTCGAGTTGCCACAGGCTCATCGCCATGTCTCCAGGAACGTCGGATTGGCCAGCGGACGCAGCGCGGCGATCAGGTCGACCGGCAACAGGCCGCGCTCGCCGCCACTGCGCGCCGCGACATCGCCGGCGGCGGCATGCAGCAGGGCACCGCAGGCCGCGGCGGATTCGGGGTCGAGCCCCTGTCCGCGCAGCGCGGCGATCACGCCGGTCAGCGCATCGCCCATGCCGCCGGTCGCCATGCCCGGGTTGCCGGCGGCGACCAGCCACGGCATGCCGTCCGGCGCACAGATCAGTGTGCCCGCGCCCTTGAGCACGACGACCGCGCCAGTCTGGGCGGCGAGCCGGCGCACCGCGGCGGGTCGGTCGCGCTGGATGTCGACCGTCGCGGCGCCGAGCAGGCGCCCGGCCTCGCCCGGGTGCGGGGTCAGCACAGTGCCGGGCGGCAGCGCGCGCGGCATGGCGGCCAGCAGGCTCAGCGCGTCGGCGTCGAGCACCAGCGGCCGGCCGCTGCCCAGCACCTCGTCGTACAAGCCGTGACCCCAGGCGCCGCGCCCCAGCCCCGGCCCGAGCGCGACGACATCGGCGGCCTGGAGCAGATGCGCGAGCGTGGACGCGTTGTCGATACGGCGGACCATCGCCTCCGGACAGCGCACCAGCAGCGGGGCGACATGCGCCGCCTGGGTCGCGACCGACACCAGCCCGGCGCCGGCGCGCAGCGCGGCCTCGGTGGCCAACATCACCGCGCCGCCCATGCCGTGGTCGCCGCCCACGCACAGCACGCGGCCGGAGGCCCCCTTGTGGCTGTTGCGTAGACGCGGGCGCAGCCAGTGCGCCAGGTCGCCGGCCTCGATCCGGCGCGCGACGCCGGGCCCGGCGGCTGCCATCACGCCCGGATCGACGTCGAGTGCATCGAGTGCGAGTTCGCCGGCATGGTCGGGGCCGTCGCCGGTCTGCAGACCGACGCGTGCGGCGAGGAATTGCAACGTGACCTGCGCATGCACCGCGACACCGGGCGCACTGCCGCGGTCGCCGTCCAGGCCGCTGGGCACGTCGAGCGCCAGCACCGGCGCGGGCGTCGCCTCGATCGCGGCGATCAAGGCGGCGGCATCGGCATCGGGTGCGCGCGACAGACCGATCCCGAACAAGGCGTCGACGACCAGCCCGGCCGACGGCAGCGGGCCGCCAGCGAACGTCGCGATGCGTCCACCGGCCTCGACGAAGGCCGCGCACGCCGAACGCGAAAGCGCGGTCCGGGGCGCGTGCGTGTCGAGCCGAACCACCTGCACCTCGCAGCCGGCCGACTGCGCGTGCCGCGCGAGCACGTAGCCGTCGCCGCCGTTGTTGCCAGGCCCGCAGACCACGACCAGGGTGCGCACCTGCGGCCAGCGCCGCTGCAACAGGCGCCACGCGGCCAGCCCGGCGCGCGCCATCAGCACGCCGGCATCGCCGCCCTCGGCGGCGATCGCCGCGGTCTCGAGCGCGCGCACCCCCGCCGCGTCGTACAGCAGGGTTCCCGGCATGGACGCCGCGTTCGAGGCACAGGGAAGGCTCATCGCGCCGATTCTATACTTCAGGCATCGTGAGTCCCTGCCCCGACACCCCCGACGCCGCGCCACCGGCACGCCGCGCGCCCGAGCCGCAGCAGGTGGCCGCGCGCATCCGCGCGATCGCGGCCGAGCTGGGCTTCCAGCGCTGCGGCATCGCCGGCATCGAACTCGCCGAGGATGAAGCCCACCTGCGCGATTGGCTCGCCCAGGGGCTGTACGGCACGATGGACTGGATGGCGCGCCACGGCACGCTGCGCGCGCGCCCGGCCGACCTGCTGCCCGGCACCGTGCGGGTGATCTCGGTCGGGCTCGACTACGGCCGCAACGACGACGACAGCGCCTGGGAGACGCTGGCCGATGGCCGCCGCGCCTACGTCGCGCGCTACGCGCTCGGCCGCGACTACCACAAGCTCATGCGCAACCGGCTGCAGAAGTTCGCGCACCGCATCGCCGAGGAAATCGGCCCGTTCGGCCACCGGGTGTTCGTCGATTCGGCGCCGGTGCTCGAGCGTGCGCTCGCACGCAACGCCGGCCTGGGCTGGATCGGCAAGCACACCTGCCTGATCGACAAGCGCGGTGGCTCGTGGTTCTTCCTCGGCGAGATCTACGTCGACGTGCCGCTGCCGATCGATCCACCGGCGAGCGCGCACTGCGGCACCTGCACGCGCTGCATCGACGTCTGCCCAACGCAGGCGATCGTCGCGCCGTACCGGCTCGATGCGCGCCGCTGCATCTCGTACCTGACGATCGAACACGACGGCGCGATTCCCGAACCGCTGCGCGCGCCGATCGGCAACCGCATCTTCGGCTGCGACGACTGCCAATTGGTCTGCCCGTGGAACAAGTTCGCCAAGCGCCACGACGAACCCGACTTCCGCGCGCGCAACGGCCTGGACACCGCAAGCCTGGCCGATCTGTTCGCCTGGGACGAGGACGAGTTCCTGCAGCGCACCGAGGGCTCGCCACTGCGCCGCAGTGGGCATCGCCGCTGGCTGCGCAACATCGCCGTCGCCTTGGGCAATGCGCCGAGCACTCCCGACACCATCGCCGCACTGCGGACACGCCGGCAGTCGGGCGACGCGCTGGTCGACGCGCATGTCGAATGGGCGCTGGCGCGACACGACGCGCACTGACGAAGCGACACGACGCGCGCGGGTTCGCTCGATCGCGGCTGGCGAATGACGCGTGTCCTGGCGGCAGGTCAGCGTTGGCGCAATGACAAGGCCGCAAGGGCCCGCCCCCACCCGGCGCGCTGTGCGCGCCGACCTCCCCGCGCGCGCGGGAGGTGACTTCAGCATGCGGCGCGCGGCCGACTCCCACACGCACCGATACGCTTGTGCTCCTTCCCCCGCGCGCGGGGGAAGGCTGGGATGGGGGCGCTTTGTGCGACACGCCCATGGCTGAACTGGCGCGCTACGTACGTCGACCTCCCACGTGCGCGGGGGAGGCGGTCGCCACCGATCAGGCGTTGCGGCGGGCGCGCAGTTCGTCGAGCAGGGCGCGGGTGACCGGGTCGGCGATCTCGACGTCCTGGCCCTGCACCGCGGGCAGCAACTCGCCGGCGATGCGCTTGCCCAGTTCGACGCCCCACTGGTCGAAGGCGTTGATGCCCCACAGCACCGACTGCGCGTAGACGCTGTGCTCGTAGAGCGCGATCAGCGCGCCGAGACTGCGCGGGTCGAGCCGGTCGAGCAGCAACAGCGTCGACGGCCGGTTGCCGGGATACGACTTCTGCGGATCGTCGGCGGAGAACCCGTTGGCCAGCGCCTGCGCCTGGGCGAGCAGGTTCGACAGCAGCGCGGCATGGTTGTCGGTGTGCGGATGGGCCGGATTGACAACGCCGATGAAATCGGCCGGCACCGTCTGCGTCCCCTGGTGCAGCGCCTGGAAGAAACTGTGCTGCGAGTTGGTGCCCGGCCCGCCCCACAGCACCGGCACGGTGTCGAGCCCGACCGGCGCGCCCTCAGGCGTGACCGACTTGCCCAGGCTCTCCATCACCAACTGCTGCAAGTAGGCCGGCAGCAGCGCCAGCCGCTCGTCGTAGGGCAGCACGGCGTGCGTCGCCAAGCCCAGCGCATTGCGGTTCCACACACCGGCCAGTGCGTGCAGCAGCGGCAGGTTGCCGGCCAGCGGCGTCCGCAGCGCGTGGGCGTCCATTTCGGCCGCGCCGTCGAGCAAGGCGTCGAAACCATCGGCGCCGATCGCCAGCGCGATCGAAAACCCGACCGCCGACCACAGCGAGTAGCGACCGCCGACCCAGTCCCACATCGGCAGCACACGCTCGGGTGCGACGCCGAAGGCCTGCGCCCGCGGCACGTTGGCGCTGACCGCATACAGCCGCTCGCTGCCGCCCAGCCAATCGCGCACGACCGCGCCGTTGAGCAGGGTCTCCTGGGTGCCGAAGGTCTTGGAGACCAGGATCGCGGCGGTCTTCGCCGGATCCAGCTTCGCCAGGCGATGCTGGGCGTCGCTGCCGTCGACGTTGGTCAGGAAATGCACACGGAAACGACCGGTGCCGAAGTCCTTGAGCGCATCGACCACCAGCCGCGGGCCGAGATCGGAGCCGCCGATGCCGACGTTGACGATGTCGGTGACATCGGACGCCTCGAGCTGCGCGACCAGGGCGCGCATGCGCGTGCGCGCCGCGAGCGCCTGCTCGCGTGCATCGCGCGCCGCCGGCGCCTGCGACAGCGCCGAGCGCAGTGCGACGTGCAGCGCCGGGCGCTGCTCGGACGTATTGACGATGGCGCCGTCGAACAGCGCGCGCATCGCGGCCGCCAGCTCGGCCGACGCGCCAAGCGCGAGCAGCGCATCGCGGGCCTCGCGGTCGAAACGCTGGCGCGCGAAGCTGGCATAGAGCCCGCCCACGCGCAGCGCGAAGTCGCGCGGGCGCGCGGCGTCGGCGGCGATGAGGTCGGCGATACGCGCCGCGTCCAGGCGCCGCGCATGCGGCGCCAGCGCCTCGATGATCCGCCGCGCCGCCGTCGTCATCAGGCTGCCTGCGCCGGGATCGAATCGTTGGTGTGGGTCATCCGGTTCTGCCGATCGACGTAGACCAGGGTCGGCTTGAAATTGGCCACCTGTGCCTCGTCGAGCGCGCCGTAGGCGCAAATGATCACCAGATCGCCGACGCCAGCCTTGTGCGCGGCCGCGCCATTGACCGAAATGATGCCGCTGCCGGCCTCGGCGCGGATCGCGTAGGTCGCGAAGCGTTCGCCGTTGTTGATGTTGTAGATCTCGATGCGTTCGTATTCACGGATGCCCGACAGGTCGAGCAGATGGCCGTCGATCGCGCACGAGCCTTCGTAGTGCAGCTCGGCGTGGGTCACGGACGCGCGGTGGATCTTGGCTTTGAGCAGGGTCAGTTGCATGGCGGCGGCCGGATCGCGGCCTTGGCAAACGCGGGCGTTCCGCAGGAGTCGGCAAGTATAGGGGCCGTGTGCGGCATCGCAACATGCCGCCCGGGCACGCGAGCGGCGATTCAGCCGGCCGCAGACACCGGCGCCAGGCTGAATTCGAGGTTGTCGATCAACCGGGTGGTACCCAGCCGGGCCGCGAGCAATGCGACCGCCTCGGCATCGCCCGCCGCCAGCGGCCCGAGCGCGGGCGTGCGCACGACCGCGTAGTCGACCGCGAACCCCTGCGCGCTGAGCTGCGCTTCGGCGTCGGCCTCGACCTGGGCCGGCGCGCGGCCGGCACGCAGGTCATCGCGCATCGCCTGCAGCGTGCGATACAGCTGCGGCGCCCGTGCGCGCTGGTCGGCGTCGAGATACTGGTTGCGCGAGCTCAGTGCCAGCCCGTCGGCATCGCGGGCGATCGCGACCGGCAGCAACTGCACCGGGAACGCGAGCTCGGTCACCAGGTGCGCGATCACCGCCAGTTGCTGGTAGTCCTTGCGCCCGAACGCGGCGACATCGGGCTGCACCTGGTTGAACAGGCGCGCGACGACCGTCGCCACGCCATCGAAGTGGCCCGGCCGATGGGCGCCGTCGAGCACCTCGGTGATCCCGGGCACGCGCACGGTGACCGTGTTCGCCAGCCCCAGCGGATACATCGTCTCCACCGACGGCTGCCACAGCAGGTCGCAGCCCGCAGCGGCCAGCCCTTGCGCGTCCTGCTCGGGTGTCCGCGGATAGCGCGCGAAGTCCTCGTTGGGTCCGAACTGCGTGGGATTGACGAACACGCTGGCGACGACACGGTCGACCTGCGCGCGCAACGCCGCGACCAGCGAAAAGTGCCCCGCGTGCAGGTTGCCCATCGTCGGCACCAGGCCCACGCGCAGGCCCGCGCGCTTCCAGTCCGCGATACGGGCGCGCAGGACGCTCAGGCTGTCGACGGTTTCGATCATGGGGCGTGCGGATTGGAAAGCGAAGGCCGGCGGCGCTGCGCTCAGCTGTAGGAATGCTCGGGGCCGGGGAAGCTGCCGTCGCGCACAGCGGCGACGTACGCGCGCGCTGCGCCGGCGACCGAGCCGCCATCGGCCAGGAAGTCGCGGACGAACTTCGGCCGGCGATGGCCGCTGTCCAGGCCCAGCATGTCGTGCAGCACCAGCACCTGGCCGTCGCAGTTGGGACCTGCGCCGATGCCGATCGTCGGCACTGGCGAGGCGGCGGTGATCTCGGCGGCCAATGCAGCGGGCACGCCCTCGAGCACGATCAACGAAGCACCGGCCTCGGCAATCGCGAGCGCGTCCTCGCGCAGTGCCTGCGCGGCCGCCTCGCCGCGGCCCTGCACCTTGAATCCGCCCAAGCGCAGCACCGACTGCGGGGTCAGGCCCAGGTGCGCGCAGACCGGGATCTCGCGCTCGACCAGGAAGCGCACGACCTCACGCTTGCTCGCGCTCGCGCCTTCGAGCTTGACCATGCCGGCACCGGCCTGCAGCAACCGGGTGGAGGCGTTGAGCGCACGCTCGGGCGTCGCATCGGCCTGGAACGACAGGTCGGCGACGATGAGCGCGCGCCGGGTCGCCCGCGCCACGCAGGCCGTGTGATAGACCATGTCGTCGGTGGTGACCGGCAACGTCGAGCCGTGCCCCTGCACCACCATGCCCAGCGAATCGCCGACCAGCAGCAGGTCGACCCCGGCCGCATCGAAGGTGCGCGCAAATCCGGCATCGTAGGCGGTGAGCATCGAGAGCCGGCGACCCGCGGCGCGGGCCTCGAACAGCGCGGGCACGGTCACCGGCGCGGACATGTGGGGAGTGGTCATCGCACTAGGGTATCGCTTCGATGCCGCTTCGATCCATGCCCGCGAGGATGTCGGCGGCTGCGCCGACACCAGGAATCTGCGCATCCGGCGCGACATCGAGCAGCGGCACCAGCGCGAACGCGCGCGTATGCAGATGCGGATGCGGAACGATCAGTCCCGGCAATGCGAGCCTGGCATCGCCGTACAGCAGCAGATCCAGGTCGAGCGTACGCGGCCCCCAGCGATCGCGGCCATCGGGCGCGCGGCGTCGCCCCAGCGCCGTTTCGATCGACAACAGCATCTGGAGCAGCGCCATCGCCGGCAGGTCGGTCTCGAACACCGCCGCGGCGTTGATGAAGTCCGGCTGGTCGGTCACACCCCACGCGGGGGTGCGATAGAAGCGCGACAGCGCCCACCCCGAAATGCCGGGCAAGGCCGCCAGCGCACGCGCCGCGTCGCGCACCGTGGCCACCGCGTCGCCGAGATTGGCGCCCAACCCGACGCAGGCGTGCACGCGCGGCGCCTGCGCCGACCCGGTGCTCATCCGGCTGCGGCAGGCGCGCGCCGACGGCGGCGCTTGCGGCGTGGGGCCTGCCCCTCGCCGTCCTCTCCCTCGTCGCCCGGGAACAACGCGATCGCGTGGTCTGGATCGTGCTGGGCTTCCTGCCAGAACGCGACATCGGCGGCATGCGCATCGGAGGCCGCGCTGCGCAACACCAGGAAATCGAACGCGGCGCGGAAGCGCGGGTGCGACAGCATCCGGGTCACCCGCTTGCGCTGGCGCTGCGGGAAGCGCGCCTGCAGCAGCCAGATCTCCTGCATCGGCAGCGAGAACCGGCGCGGCAACGCGACCGTCGACAACTGGTGCAGCGTCACCCGGTCGGCCGCCCGGCGCTGGGCATCCACCGGCTGCACGCCCTCTGCCTGCAGCTTCATCAACGTGCGGCAGTACGCCGGCCACAGCAGGGTCGCGAACAGGAACGCCGGCGATACCGGGTCGCCGGCGGCAACGCGGGTGTCGGTCGAGCGCAGGCCCGCGACCACCATCGTGCGCAACGCGCCGCTGCGGTTGCTCGCCAACGCCTTGGCGGTCTCGGGGAACAACGCGCCCAGCAGGCCGTGCCGCTCCAGGCCTTCGAAACTGGCCACCGCGTGCCCGGACAAGAACAGCTTCAGGCATTCCTCGAACAGCCGCGCCGGCGCCGCTTCGGACAACAGCCCGGCAAGCTGCGGGATCGGCGCTGCGGTTTCGGGCGCGATCGAAAAGCCCAGCTTGGCCGCCAGCCGCACGGCGCGCAGCATCCGCACCGGGTCCTCGCGATAGCGCGTCTCCGGATCGCCGATCAACCGCAGCACGCGGTTCTCGACATCCTCGAAGCCGCCGACGTAGTCGCGCACCGAGAAGTCGGCGATCGCGTAATAGAGCGCGTTGGCGGTGAAGTCGCGCCGGACCGCATCGTCCTCGATCGTGCCGTAGACGTTGTCGCGCAGCAGGCGGCCATCGTCGTGGACCTCGCGGTCGCCGCTGCCGTCGTCGACGTTGGCACGGAAAGTGGCGACCTCGATGATCTCGCGACCGAACACCACGTGCGCCAGCCGGAACCGCCGCCCGATCAGCCGGCAGTTGCGGAACAGCGCCTTGACCTGCTCGGGTGTCGCGTCGGTCGCGACATCGAAATCCTTGGGCGCCAGGCCGACAAGAATGTCGCGCACCGCACCGCCGACCAGATAGGCGGCATGCCCGGCCTCGTGCAACCGGTAGAGCACACGCAGCGCGCTCTGGCTGATCTGCCGGCGCGAGATGATGTGCTGGTCGCGGGGGATGGTCCGCAACGCGGAGCCCGGAGTCGAATTGTCGTCGTGCATCAAATGAAAATTTTCCGTGGGCACCCGTTGCGGGGCCCGCAAGCCTGCTATACTAGCAAGCTGCACACGTCTTTCCGATGTTCTGCAGACCGGTCGTCCAACCGGTCGCCGCTTCGGCGGTACACCCAGCTCCCTTCGTCTAGAGGCCTAGGACGTGGCCCTCTCAAGGCTAAAACACGGGTTCGAATCCCGTAGGGAGCGCCATCTTCAAGAAAAGGCCCGCGCAAGCGGGCCTTTCTCGTGGCGCGTCGCCGACACCCTGGGAACGCCAGCCACCGCCCAAAACCGGGGTCAGAGTGCAATTTAGCCAAGCGAAATTGCACTCTGATCCCGGATTCGGCCCTGCCTCGACGCTCCGAAGTCGGGTTGCAAACGTCCGCATCAGCGGACGGCCGGCCGATGGCGCGCGCCCGAGTCAGGACAGGATGTCCTGACCGAGGGAAGAGCGGCTTCCGGCGGGTCGGCCGCTGCCCGTCCGAAGACGCCGCGCCGTCGTGTCAGTCAAGCGCTTCTTCGCTCGTCCAACATCACGTCCTGGACGCGCAAATGCGAATCCTTTCCACCGCAGCGCGGAGCCCTGCCTTAAACTTGACGCATTGCCGCGCGTTCGAAGATCTCCATGCCTTTCGTCGTCACCGAAAACTGCATCAAGTGCAAGTACACCGATTGCGTCGAAGTCTGCCCGGTGGACTGCTTCCATGAGGGCCCGAACTTCCTGGTCATCGACCCGGACGAGTGCATCGACTGCACCCTGTGCGAGCCCGAGTGCCCGATCAACGCGATCTACCCCGAGGACGATGTCCCCGCCGGCCAGGAACACTACGTCGCGCTGAACGCCGAACTGGCCCAGGTCTGGCCGGTGATCACCACGCGCAAGGACCCGCTGCCCGACGCCAAGGACTGGGAAGGCAAGCCGGGCAAGCTGCCGCTGCTCGAACGCTGAGCCGACCGGTCCGGCATCGCAACGAGAACGGGCGCCGCGAGGCGCCCGTTCTGCGTTTGCGGACCGGCCCGAAGGGACCGACGCCCAGCCTCAGTTGGCCAGCGCCGCGCGCAGCGCCGCGATCACGCGCTCGGGGCCTGCGCCGCTCGCCGCGACACCGCGCGGATCGACCGCCGACACCGTCGCCCCGCCCTGCCCGGCACCCACGCGCACCAGGAACTGGCTGCCCGCATAGGCGACCTCGTAGGTGCCCAGCGCCTGCGACTGGCTGTTGACGGTCACACCCTCGACCCCCGCCAACGCCTGACCGACGCGGGCGAACACCGCGTCGCGCTCGCCGGCCACGGTGAAGGCGACATTCGACGAGGCGGCCGCAACCGTCGCCGACTGGGTCGCCGAGCCGCCGGCCGGCGGCAACGCCATCGCGCCATCGGTGCGCGGCTGGTCGAGGTCCGGCGGCACTTCGAGCGGCCGGCTCTCGGGACTCTGCGCATACAGCGCGTTGTCCTTCTTGAACCAGCGGCAGCCGCTGGCGCCCACGACCGCGACGGCCAGGACGGCGATGGCGACGTAACGGATGGGGGAATGGGATCGACGCATGGGTGGAGTTCTCCTGGGAAATCAGGCGGCGCGCGCGCGGCAGGACCCTTCCAGGTCCGCCGCCAGTCGCGTCGCGTCGTCGGCCTGCGCGCGATGCGCCTCGGCCAGGGGGGTCAACGGCAGGCGCAGCCCGTGGCCGAAGCCCTGGCGCGCCAGTACCGCCTTGACCGGGATCGGATTGGACTCGATGCCCGAAAACGCGTGGATCGGCTGCAGTTGTGCATCCCAGGCCATGGCCTCGTCCGCACGCCCGGCCCGCGCCAGATCGCACAGGCGACGGAACGCGGCGGGCACGATATTGGACACCACCGAGATCGTGCCGTCGGCACCGGCCAGCATCGCGCGCGCAGCGGTGGGATCGTCGCCGCTGAGCACCGAGAACCCCTCGCCCTGCAGCGCCAGCAGCGCCTGCATGCGCGCCTGCCCGTTGTGCGCCTCCTTGATGCCGACGATGCGCGGATGCGTCGCCAGCCCGGTCACGGTTTCGGGCAACAGGTCGGTACCAGTCCGCCCCGGCACGTTGTAGAGCAGCACCGGCACGCCGCCATCGTCGGCGACTGCGCGGAAATGGGCGTCCAGACCTGCCTGGGTCGGGCGCACGTACGCCGGCACCACGACCAGCGCCGCATCGATGCCGAGCGCCGCCGCCCGACGGGTCAGCGCGACCGTCTTCGCCGTGCCCGGCTGACCGGTCCCGGCCAGTACCGGCACGCGGCCGGCGACCTGCGCGACCGTGGTGGCGATCAGCCAGTCGTATTCCTCGTCCTCCAGCGTCGCCGCCTCGCCGGTCGAGCCGGCGACCACCAGCCCCTGGGTGCCCGCTGCCAACTGTGCGTCCACCAGGCGTTTCCACGCCGACCGGTCGAGCGCGCCCGAGGGCGAGAACGGGGTGGCAAGGGCGGTGATGCTGCCGGAGAGTCGCAAGATGAGGCATCCAGGGCTTGGGGACGGGGCGACCGCGGTCGCCGGAACGCGCCCGTTGGGCGCACGAACGGCGGAAACACGCGGAAAATGCCGGCCGATGTTACTTGCGGCCGCGAAGCGCGGGCAAGTATGCTGACCGCGGCACCGGCCCCGGCCGGGTCGCCGTTCACCCTCCAGTCGCCCTCGACGCGCTTGCCGTCGAACAGATTCCCGCCGCGGACGCCGCCTTGACCGATTCCGATACCGCTTCACGGCCTGCGCCGAACGAGAACTACCTGCTCATCAACGCCTACACCACGCATCCGGCCTCGCCGCTGTTGTCGGTGTCGCGGCGGATCGCAGACAGCGGCTGCAATCTCGTCGACACCCGCCTGTCCACCGTGGGTCGCGATGTGTCGGTCACCGCGCTGGCCAATGGCCCATGGGACGCGGTCGCCAAGCTCGAGGCGATGCTCACCCGCCTGGAGCGCGAGGAAGGCCTGAAACTGATCTGGTACCGCACCGGCCCAAAGCCTGTGCAGTCGAACCTGCTGCCTTACGTGGTGGAAGTCGTCGCGGCCGACAAGCCGGGCATCCTGTATCAACTGGCGGATTTCTTCGACCGCCAGGGCATCACGATCGAGAGCCTGCACTCCTCGCGCTATCGCGCGATGCAGACCGGCGCGGACATGTTCTCGGCCCAGGTCACCATCGGCATTCCGTCGAACATGCACATCGCCGCGTTGCGCGACGATTTCCTCGAGTTCTGCGACCACCTCAATCTCGACGCCATCATGGACCCGATGAAGTTCTGATGCCGATGGCGCACCGCTTGCCTCCCGCATCGGCATCGCGCATCGTGATGCGCAACGCCACCGGCATGGAACGGCCGACTGTTCGATGAGCGCCACACCTCTCCCCGCCTCGACACTGCAGCTGCCGCTGGCCCTGTCCGGCGGTACGACCACCACGCTCGCCGCCTACGCGGGCCGCTGGCTGGTGCTGTACTTCTATCCCAAGGACGCCACGCCCGGCTGCACGACCGAGGGCCTGGACTTCAATGCGCTGCTGCCGCGCCTGCATGCGCTGGGGGCGGACGTGCTCGGTGTGTCGCGCGATTCGGTGCGCGCGCACGACAACTTCTGCGCCAAGCAGGGCTTCGCCTTCCCGCTGGTCAGCGATGCCGACGAGGCGCTGTGCCGCGCATTCGACGTCATCCGCGAAAAGACCATGTACGGTCGCAAGGTGCTGGGCATCGAGCGCAGCACGTTCCTGATCGACCCGTCGGGCTGCATCGAGGCGCAATGGCGCAAGGTCCGCGTCGCCGGCCATGCCCAGGCCGTGTTCGACGCGCTGCAGGCCGCGCAATCCCGGTGATCGCCCTTGCCCGCCCCGGCGGCCGCCGTCCCGGATTCCGGGCCATGGCGGCGGCGCCGTGCGCGATCGATATCGGCCGGTTGCCCGGCCTCACCCGTTCTCGACCGCCGGCGCGGATGCTGGCCTCGACCCTGTCTCCCTCCCCGCCCCGCCACGGAGCGCCGCGACCACGATGATGACCCAAGGCAAGCGTGTCTACGTCCTCGACACCAACGTGCTGATGCACGACCCCACGGCGCTGTTCAAGTTCGAGGAGCACGATGTCTACCTGCCGATGCAGGTGATCGAAGAGCTCGACAACGCCAAGAAGGGCACCAGCGAATCGAGCCGCAATGCCCGGCAGGTCAGCCGGTTCATCAACGAGCTGATCGAAGCCTCGGGCAGTGAGCGCATCGCCTCGGGCCTGCCGCTCGCCCGCCCCCAGGGCCTGCAACTGCGTGGCGCGGCCAGCGTCGGCCACCTGCGCTTCCAGACCACGGTGCCCCAGGAGGACAAGACCTCGTTCGGCGCGGTCGCCCCCGACAACCGCATCCTCGGCGCGATCCTCGCACTCAAGCGCGAGGCGCCCGACGGCACGGTGGTGTTCATCTCCAAGGACATCAACCTGCGGATCAAGGCCGCGATCGCCGGCATCGCCAACGAGGACTACGAGAACGATCGCGCGCTCGACGATTTCAGCCTGCTCTACACCGGCGCGACCGCATTGCCCGAGGACTTCTGGACCCGGCACGGCAAGGATCTGCGCTCGTGGACCGACAAGGGCCGCACGTTCTACGAACTCGCCGCAGACGAGGAGGACGGCTGGTATCCCAACCAGTTCCTGTACCTGCCCGGGGACGAAGAATCGGAGTTCCGGGTGGTGGCGGTCGAGGACGGCCGCGCGACGCTGCAGATCGTCGACGACTTCCGCCACAACCAGCATGCGGTCTGGGGCATCCTGGCGCGCAACCGCGAGCAGAACTTCGCGCTCAACGCGTTGATGGACCCGGATGTCGACTTCGTCACGCTGCTGGGGACCGCCGGCACCGGCAAGACCCTGCTGGCACTGGCTGCGGGTCTGGCGCAGACGATGGACCAGCAGCGTTATCGCGAGATCATCATGACCCGCGCGACGGTCAGCGTCGGCGAGGACATCGGCTTTCTGCCCGGCACCGAGGAAGAGAAGATGACGCCGTGGATGGGCGCGCTGACCGACAACCTCGAGGTGCTCACGCACAACCAGGACGGCGGCAGTTGGGGCCGCGCGGCGACCAACGACCTGCTGGCGTCGCGGATCAAGATCCGCTCGCTGAACTTCATGCGCGGACGCACGTTCCTCAGCCGCTACCTGATCCTGGACGAGGCGCAGAACCTCACGCCCAAGCAGATGAAGACCTTGATCACCCGCGCAGGCCCAGGGACCAAGATCGTGTGCCTGGGCAACGTCGAGCAGATCGATACGCCCTACCTGACCGAGACGACCTCGGGCCTGACCTACGCGGTGGACCGCTTCAAGCACTGGGCGCACAGCGCGCACATCACGCTGCGCCGCGGCGAGCGTTCGCGCCTGGCCGATTTCGCGTCCGAGGTCCTCTGACCCCAGCCATCAGCCGGGATGTGCCCGACCGATTGGGGTCCACACGACGCCGGCACCCGCGCTGCGGGTGTCGGCATCCCGCGGCTCGCTACCCGCCACCTCCAACCAGGGCTGTGACGGCTGGATTGATGTATCAGCCATCGATTTGAACCGCTCTGGCTTGCATCGGCTTTCGCTGCGATGCAACATGCCGGCATGCGCCCAGGGCCGCCGCCGTGATCTCCGCCACCCAGCTGCGCGCCGCGCGTGCCTTGCTCGGTCTCGACCAGCGAATGCTGGCGGCGCTGTCGGGCGTCTCGTTGCCGACGATCCAACGCATGGAGGCCAGCGCCGGCGATGTGCGCGGGTCGATCGCGACGCTGACCAAGATCGTCGACGCGCTGGAAGCGGCAGGCGTCGAGTTGATCGGCAACGACCGCCCCAGCCATGGGCGTGGCCGCGGTGTGCGGCTCAAGGACCCGGCATGAGCCCGTTCCGACCATCGAAGGCGGTGCGCTGAGGCGATGGGGATGCAGCTGCCACGCTGGGTCTGGGTGGGCGCAGTGACGCTGGCGTGCATCGCCGGCATGGTCAATGTGACCGGCTACCTGGGCTTCGAGCATCTGGCCGTCAGCCATCTCACCGGCACCACCAGCCTGCTCGGCGCCGCGCTCGCCGACGGCGACTGGCGCTCGGTGCGCCATCTGTGGGCGATGCTGATCGCCTTCAGCATCGGCGCGATGCTCAGCGGCCTGATCATCCAGGACAGTGCGCTGCGCCTGGGACGACGCTATGGCGTCGCGCTCGCCCTTGAGTCGGCGCTGCTGCTGGCCGCGGTCCCGCTGTTTTCGTCCCAGCCCCTCCACGGCGCGCTGTTGGCGGCAATGGCCTGCGGCCTGCAGAACGCGATGGTGACCACCTACAGCGGCGCGATCGTGCGCACGACCCATCTCAGCGGCATGTTCACCGACCTTGGCATCGGCCTGGGCCATCTGATCCGCGGCAAACCACTGCCGATGCGCCGGCTCACGCTCAGCGGACTGATCATCACCGGCTTCCTCGGCGGCGGCGTGCTCGGCACCTGGTTGTTCCGGGCGTTGCACTACCACGCACTGCTGATCCCGGCGGCGCTGACCGGCCTGACCGGTCTGAGCTATGTGGGCTACCGGCACTGGACGCTGGTGCGCGCTACGCGCCGCGTCGAGTGAACGTCTGCCCGTGCGCACAGGGCGTTGCGGCAGAATAGCGCCATGTCCGACACCCCTCGCGCCCCTTCCGCGCTCACCATCGCCGGCTCCGACTCGGGCGGCGGTGCAGGCATCCAGGCCGATCTGAAGACCTTCGCCGCGCACCGCGTGCACGGCCTGTCGGCGATCGCCGCGCTCACTGCGCAGCACACCCGCGGCGTGAGTGCGGTGCACGCGCCGCCGGTCGCATTCCTGCAGGCGCAGATCGACGCCTGCTTCGACGACTTCGACGTGCGCGCGGTGAAGATCGGCATGCTCGCCACCGCGTCGATCGTGGTCGCGGTGGCCGACGCGCTCGCCGCACATCCGCACGTCCCGGTGGTGCTCGACCCGGTGATGATCGCGACCTCCGGCGCCAAGCTGCTCGACGACGATGCGCTCGAAGCCCTGCGCACCCGGCTGCTGCCGCGTGCGACCGTGCTCACCCCCAACATCCCCGAGGCGGAACTGCTGCTCGGTTCGCCGATCGCCGATGCCGCCCGCGCCCGCACCGCACTGGGCGAGCTGCGCGCGCTCGGTGCGCGCGGCGTGCTGCTCAAGGGCGGCCACCTCGACGAGGGCGACCGCGTGGTGGACCGCTACGCCGACGCGCAGACGCAGTTCGAACACGGCGCGCCGCGCCTGGCGATCGACGGCCACGGCACCGGCTGCACGCTGTCGTCGGCGATCGCCGCGCAATTGGCGCTGGGCGCGTCGGCGGCGGACGCCTGCCGCCAGGGCATCGACTACGTGCACGCGACGATGCGCGACGCCTACCGGCCAGGGCGCAGCGCGGTCAGCGTGCTCGGCCACCTGGGGCCGATCGCCCGATGAGCACGCCGTCGCCGCCCCTGACCCTGGTCGCAGGCGACGGCCATCGCTACGAACTGATCGCGCGCGTGCCGGCTGTGCCACAGCGCAGCCTGCTCTGGCTGCCCGCGCTGGGCGTGGCGGCGCGCCACTACCTGCCGTTCGCCGAACGCCTGGCGGCGCGGGGCATCGCGGTGTTCCTGCACGAATGGCGCGGCATCGGCGCAAGCGCGCTGCGTGCAGGACGACACGTCGATTGGGGCTATCGCGAACTGCTGGCCGACATCGCCTGCAGCGAGGCGGCGATGCGCACGGCCGTCCCCAATGCTGGCCGCATCGTCGGCGGGCACAGTCTCGGCGGCCAACTCGCTTGCTGCCATCTGGCCTGTCGACCCGACGCGGCGCAGGCGCTGTGGCTGGTCGCCAGCGGCGCGCCGTACTGGCGCGCGTTCTCCGGCCCGCGCGCGCTCGCGCTGCCGGCGCTCTACCGGTTCCTGGCCTGGCTGTCGCGGGTCAACGGCGCACTGCCCGGTCGCCGGCTCGGCTTCGGCGGCAATGAGGCCCGCGGCGTCATCGCCGACTGGACGCGCAGCGGGCTGTCGGGCCGCTATTGCGCCGCCGGCCTGGACCTGGACTTGGACACCGCGCTGCATCGGGTCGATGTCCCGGTCGCGGCCGCCGTGCTGGTCGACGACTGGATGGCCCCGGCCTCCTCGTTGCGCTACCTGCTCGGCAAGCTCGCCACCCCGGCGCCGACGATCGCGACCTTCGATGCCCAGGCGCTGGGCATCGACGCCGATCATTTCGCCTGGATGCAGCGGCCCGATATGATCGCCGACTGGCTCGCGCAGCGCTGACCCGGTCGCCCCGGGGCGCTGCGCTAAACTGCGCTGTCCTCTTCCCGAACGTCCCCTCGTCCATGAGCGCAACGCCACCCGCACGCGACGACATCCGTATCTCCGTCGTCGGCCTGGGATACGTCGGCCTGCCGCTCGCGGTCGCGTTCGGGCGGCGCCATCCCACGCTGGGCTTCGACATCGACCAGGCGCGCATCGAGCAGTTGCAGGCCGGGCAGGACCATACCCGCGAGTTGTCCGAAGACCAACTGCGCGCGGCGAGCCACCTGCACTACAGCGCCGACCCGGCAGCGCTCGCGCGCTGCAACGTACACGTGATCACTGTGCCGACGCCGGTCGACGACTACCGCCGCCCGGATCTGTCGGCGCTGGAAAGCGCGAGCCGCGCGGTCGGCGCGACGCTCGCGGCCGGCGATGTGGTGATCTACGAATCCACGGTGTATCCGGGCGCGACTGAGGAGGTCTGCGTCCCGATCCTCGAACAGGCCTCGGGCCTGCGCTACCGCGACGACTTCCATGTCGGCTACAGCCCTGAGCGCATCAACCCGGGCGACAAGCTGCACCGCCTGGAGAACACACTGAAGGTCACCGCCGGTTCGTCGCCTGAGGCGGCCGATTTTGTCGATGCGCTGTATCGCGACATCGTCCAGGCCGGTACGCACCGGGTCTCGAGCATTCGCGTGGCCGAGGCGGCGAAGGTCATCGAGAACACCCAGCGCGACGTCAACATCGCGCTGGTCAACGAACTGGCACTGATCTTCGAGCGGCTCGGCATCGATACCTACGAGGTGCTCGAAGCAGCCGGCACGAAATGGAACTTCCTGCCGTTCCGCCCCGGCCTGGTCGGCGGCCACTGCATCGGCGTCGATCCCTACTACCTCACCCACAAGGCCCAGCAGATCGGCTACCACCCGGAGGTCATCCTCGCCGGACGCCGCATCAACGACAGCATGGGCCTGCACGTGGCCCAGCGGCTGGTGAAGCTGATGCAGCAGCGCGGTATCCAGACCGCCGGCGCACGCGTGCTGGTGCTGGGCCTGGCCTTCAAGGAAAACTGCCCGGACCTGCGCAACACGCGCGTGGTCGACGTCGTCGCCGAACTGCGCAGCTATGGCGTCGAAGTGGACGTGCACGACCCCTGGGTGGCCCCGGCCTATGCCGAGCACGAGTACGGCCTGCGCCCGGTCGCTGTGCCCGAGGCGGGCGCCTACGACGCCATCGTGCTGGCGGTCGCCCACAGCCAGTTCCGCGAACTCGGCAGTGCAGGCATCCGCGCCTACGGCAAGCCCGGCGCGGTGCTGTTCGACGTCAAGGCGATCCTGCCGGCCGACGAGGTCGACGCACGGCTGTAGCGCCGCCCCCTATGCGCGCTTGACGCCGCGCGAGCGCCGCCGTCAAGCGCGGTGATAGGGATGGTTGGCCAGCATCGCCGCAGCGCGGTAGAGCTGTTCGGCCAGCACCAGTCGCACCAGCATGTGCGGCAAGGTCAGCGGCCCCAACGACCAGCGCTCGTCGGCGCGCGCCAGCACCGCATCGGCGTGGCCTTCCGGTCCGCCGATCAGGAAGGCCAGATCCCGCCCCTGCGCCCGCCAGTGTTCCAGCCGCTGGGCGAGGTCCTCGGACGAATGCATGCGGCCGCGGCCGTCGAGCGCCACCACCAGCGCATTGCGTGGCAGCGCGGCGAGCACGCGCGCCCCCTCGTCGGCCATCGCACGCGCCGTGTCGCGGCCCTTGCCGCGCAGGCCCGGCTCGACCTCGACCAGGTCCAGCGGCAACCAGTGCGACAGGCGCTTGCGGTACTCGCCGAAGCCATCGACCACCCAGCCGGGGGCACGCTCGCCGACCGCGACCAGTCGGGCCTTCATGCAGTCATGCGCGGCAGACGGCCATCGGCCGGGGCCGAACGCCGATTCACCCGTCGCTGCGCGGCTCGCCGGCGCCCGGTGGCTGGTCGCCGACGGTCCACAGGCGCTCGAGCGCGTAGAACTCGCGCACGCGCGGCAGCATGACGTGCACGACCACATCGCCCAGGTCGACGAGCACCCACTCGGCCTCGCGTTCGCCCTCGACGCCGAGCGGCTGGCAGTCAAGCTGCTTGGCGCGCTTGACGACCTCATCGGCGATCGACTTCACGTGGCGGCTGGAGGTGCCGGAGGCGACGACCATGAAGTCGCAGACGCTGCTGCGGCCCCGCACGTCGATATCGACGACATCGACGGCCTTGAGGTGGTCGACCGCGTCGAGCGCGGTGCGGAGCAGAACATCTGCCGCCGGCGGCGGCTCGGGCAGACGGGTCTTGATGACGTGGGCGGTATCGGACAAGGGATCGGGACTCGGAAAGTGCGGCGTGGATTATAGCGGAGCGCCCGGCGGCGGCCGGTACAGCCCCTTCTCCTGGATGAATGCGGCCACCGCGTCAGGCACCAGGCCCACCAGCGGTGCACCGGCGGCCGCCCGTGCGCGCACCTGCGTGGCCGAGACCGGATGCAGCGGCTGGCGCAGGCGCAGTACCCGCCCGGCCGGGGTCGCCGACAGCGCCGCCGGGTCATCGGTCCAGCGATCGGCCAGGCAGGCCGCCAACGCCGGCGCCAGCGCACCGTCCAGGCCGCTGCCTGGACGCTCGGCGACCACCAGGTGCGCCAACGCGAACAGCGCCTGCCAGCGATGCCAGCCGGGCAGGCCCAGCAGGCTGTCGGCACCGACCAGCCAGGCCAGCGGCCGGGCATCGCCCAGGCGCGCGCGCAGCGCGGCCAAGGTGTCGACGGTGTAGCTGCGGCCGCCACGCTGCAGTTCCTCCGGATCGAGCAGCAGGCCCGGCTCGCCGTCGATCGCCAGCGCGATCATCGCCGCGCGCTGCGCGGCATCGGCACCGGGCGGCGCGCGATGCGGCGGGTCGGCAGCGGGCATCAGCCGGACCGTGCAGCCCAGCGCGTCGCGCGCGGCCCGCGCGATCGCCAGATGGCCGCAATGCAGCGGATCGAAGGTGCCGCCGTAGACCAGGTAGAGCATCGCCGGGGTCAGGCCGCCAGCAGCGCGCCGGCCCGGGCGTCGGCGACCGCGATCAGCAGCCGCTCGAGCGCGAGCCAGGCGTCGGCCGGGTCGATCCCCGGCCGGCCGCGCCCCTTGGCGATCCGGTCGATCCGGCCGGCCTCGGCGACGAAGCGGTCCCAACGCGCAGCCGGGTGCCGCTGCAGCGCACGCCGGTAGCCGGCCTGGCGCGCGTCCCAGATGCGCTGGGCCTTGAACTCGGCCGCCATGTTGCCGCCGCGCACCTGGACCTGTGCCAGGCTGGCCGCGCGCGTGAGCTCCATGACGATCATGCCCATCAGCGCAGGAATCGCCGCGCCCTCGGCGCGCAGGCCCGCCAGCATCCGCGCAGCCTGCGCCGGCTGGCCGTTCATCGTCGCATCGAGCAGCCGGAACACGTCGTAACGCGCGGCATCGGCGACCAGCGCCTGCATCCGTGCCACATCCAGCGGCTGGCCGTCGGCCAGCAGCGCGAGCTTGTCGACCTCCTGCGCTGCAGCCAGCAGGTTGCCGTCGACGCGCTCGGCCAGCAGTTGCACCGCGGCCCGCTCGGCGGGCACGCCGCGACTGCGCAGGCGCGCCTCCATCCAGCCTTCGAGTTCGTGTGGCTTGACCTGCCAGGCGACGACCAGATGCCCGACCGCCGCCACCGCCTCGCTCCACTTGCCGCCGTGCTGGCGGCTCCATTCGCCGCCGGTGATCAGCAAGGTGACGTCAGCCGGCGGATCGGCGCAGAAGCCGGCGATGACCTGCGCGCCCTCCTTGCCGGGCTTGGTCGTGGGCAGGCGCAGCTCGACCAGCCGTCGGCTGGCGAACAGGCTCGGCGCTCGGAACGTGGCTTCGAGCGCGTTCCAGTCCACATCGCGGCCTTCGGGCTCGAAGACTTCGCGCTCGGACACGCCCTGGGCCCGTGCCGCGGCCCGGACCGCGTCGGCGGCCTCGAGCACACGCAGCGGCTCGGGGCCGGCGATCAGATAGGCCGGCCGCAATGGCTCGCGCGCCAGTTGCGCGGGCAGGCGCTCGGGGGTCAGTTCCACGGCGGGGACACGCCGCTGGCCGGGGCCGCCGCCATCAATTGCGCACGCGTTCCTGCGGGTTGCGGAACACGGCGTCGATGCGGCGGATGATCGAGGCGGTCATCTCGCGCTCGAGCTCGCGCGACAGCAGCTCGCGCTCGGAATCGGCGCCAATCGAGTCGGTCGGCAACGCAAGATAGTCACGCGCCAGCTCGATCGCCTGCTGGGGCACGATGTCCCGGCCGTCGGCGTCGCGCATCGTGAACACCACCGCGTAGCGCAGCGTGTACTCCTGCGCGCGGCCCTGGGCATCGAGGCTGGCCGGCAGCGACGCCCAGCGCTCGGAGCGGATGTCGAGCACCGCGACGTCGACCGCATCCTCCTCGGCGATCTGCGCGCCGGCCGCGGCCAGCGCGCGCTCCACAGAGCGCGCGAGCCGGCTGTAGGGATCGGACGAGACGATGTCCACAGGCCCCAGCTCCGCCGGCAGCGTCAGTGCGTTGCGCAGATGGAAGCCGCAGGCCGACAGGGTCAGCGCAAGAACCGCAGCGACGGCGGCCAGACGGAGGGAAACCGGGCGAAGGATGCTCATGGGCGGAGTCTGGACGAGGCGGTCTTGGCCGGCAAGCGGCGCGCGGACGCGCCGCCCCGGCAGGTTCAGGCGGCGACGATGTTGACGATCTTGCCCGGCACGACGATCACCTTGCGCACGGTCATCTGTGCCAGGAAGCGCGCCACGTTGGGCTCGGCCAAGGCCTGCGCCTCGACCGCGTCCTTGGCGGCATCGGCGGCGACCTCGATCGTCCCACGCAGCTTGCCGTTGACCTGGATGGCCAGGGTCAGCGCATCGCGGGCCAGCGCGGCCGGGTCGACGCGCGGGAACGGCTGGTCCTCGAGCAGTGTCTCGGGGTGGCCCAGCAGTTGCCACAGCGCGTGCGCGATGTGCGGGGTGATCGGATTGAGCAGCAATACGATCGTCGAGAAGGTCTCCTGCAGCAACGCGCGTGCGTTGGCGTCGTCGGCCTCGAATTTCTGCACATGGTTGAACAACTCCATCACCGCCGCGATCGCGGTGTTGAAGCTGTGGCGGCGGCCATAGTCGTCGCCCACCTTCTGGATCGCCTCGTGCAGTTGCCGGCGCAGCGTCCGCTGCGCCGGGGTGGCGGCGGCGACGTCGAAGGCGCCGGCCGGGCCGGCCTCGACGTGCCGCTGGACCTGCGTCCACAGCCTGCGCAGGAAGCGCGCCATGCCCTCGACGCCGGCCTCGTTCCATTCCAGCGACTGCTCGGGCGGGGCGGCGAACATCGAGAACAGGCGCACGGTGTCGGCACCGTACTTGTCGATCATCGACTGCGGATCGACGCCGTTGTTCTTGGACTTGGACATCTTCTCCACGCCGCCCACCTGCACCGGCGCGCCGTCGAGCCTGGACACTGCACCGACGATACGGCCCTTGTCGTCGCGCGAGACCTCGACGTCGGCTGGGCGGATCCAGTCCTTGCCGCCGTTGGCCTGCTCCCGATAGAACGTCTCGGCGATCACCATGCCCTGGGTCAGCAGGTTGCGGACCGGCTCGTCGCCCTGCACCAGGCCCGCGTCGCGCATCAGGCGATGGTAGAAGCGGAAGTACAGCAAGTGCAGGATCGCGTGCTCGATGCCGCCGATGTACTGGTCGACCGGCATCCAGTAATTGGCGCGCTCGTCGACCATGTCCGCAGCGCCGGGCGAGGTGTAGCGCGCGGTGTACCAGCTCGACTCCATGAAGGTGTCGAAGGTGTCGGTCTCGCGCTCGGCCGGGCCGCCGCAGTCCGGACAGGTGGTCTTGCGCCACTGCGGATCGGACTTGATCGGCGACTGCACGACGCCCGGGTTGGCGAACGCGCCCTCGACATCCTCGGGCAACAGGACCGGCAACTGGTCCTCCGGCACCGGCACCGCGCCGCAGGCCTGGCAGTAGATCACCGGAATCGGGCAGCCCCAGTAGCGCTGGCGGCTCACGCCCCAGTCGCGCAGCCGGAAGTTGACCTTGCGTGCGCCCTGCCCCTGCGTGCCCAGGTACGCGGCCAGCGCATCGAAGGCGCCGTCGAAATCCAGGCCATCGTACTGACCGGAATTGATCAGCACGCCGCGCTCGGTGTAGGCGCCGCGCTGCTCGATGCCGTCGAGATAGTCGCGAACCACCGCGACCGCCGCCGAGGTGTCGTAGGCATCGACCGACCCGCCGGCCAACGCGGCCTGGAACGGGTCGGCGTCGTGGGCAACGTCGCCGATCACCTCGCGCAACGCATCGCGTACTGCCAGCGGCACGATCACCGGCCGCACCGGCAGGCCGTAGGCCTTGGCGAACTCCCAGTCGCGCTGGTCGTGCGCAGGCACCGCCATCACCGCGCCGGTGCCGTAGCCCATCAACACGAAGTTGGCGACGTAGATCGGCACATCCTCGCCGGTGACCGGATGGATCGCCCACAGGCCGGTCGCCATGCCGCGCTTGTCCTGGGCCTCGAGCTCGGCCTCCGACACGCCGCCCTGGCGCAGGTCGGCCAGGAACGCGGCCAGCTCAGGATTGTCCTGCGCGGCCTTGAGCGCCAGCGGGTGCTCGCCGGCGATGCTCAGGAAGGTGACGCCCATCAGCGTGTCGGGACGCGTGGTGTAGACGGTCAGCGGGGTCGCTTCGCCGTCGACCGCGAAGGTGATCTCCAACCCCTCGCTGCGGCCGATCCAGTTGCGCTGCATGGTCTTGACCGAATCCGGCCAGCCCTCGAGCGTGTCCAGGCCGTCGAGCAGTTCCTGCGCGTAGTCGGTGATCTTCAGGAACCACTGCGGGATCTCGCGCTTCTCCACCACCGCGCCCGAGCGCCAGCCGCGGCCGTCGATGACCTGCTCGTTGGCGAGCACGGTCTGGTCGATCGGATCCCAGTTGACGACCGCATTGCGGCGGTAGGCCAGACCCTTTTTCATCAGCCGCACGAACATGCGCTGCTCGTGCACGTAGTAGTCCGGGCTGCAGGTGGCGAACTCGCGGCCCCAGTCGATCGCATAGCCCAGCGCCTGCAGCTGTCCGCGCATATGGTCGATGTTGGCGTAGGTCCACTTGGCCGGCGCGGTCGCGTTCTTGATCGCCGCGTTCTCGGCCGGCAGGCCGAACGCGTCCCAGCCCATCGGCTGCAGCACGTTCTTGCCGATCATGCGCTGGTAGCGGCTGATGACGTCGCTGAGCGTGTAGTTGCGCACGTGGCCCATGTGCAGCGCACCGGAGGGGTAGGGCAGCATCGACAGGCAGTAGTACTTGGGCCGGTCGCTGCGCTCGACGACCTCGAAGGCACGGGTGTCGGTCCAGAACCGCTGGGCGTCGGCCTCGACGCGGGTAGGCTGATAGGCGTTGGACGACGGAGCTGCGGGATCGCTGGACACGGACGGTTCTGCGGAGCGGAGGACAGCCGGCAAGCCTACCCCAGCGCCCCGGCGTCCGCCACGCAGGCCGCAGCGCCACCGGGCCGCTGCTAGACTGGCCTGATGTCTAGGACATCATCGCGCTCCCGATCCCGCGCCCTGCACCTGCCCGCGATCCTGCTGGCGTTCGTGCTGCTGGTGGGCGCCGCCGCCGCGGCGATCGACGGCGTGCGCGGCCTGGAGCGCGCGAACGGGTCGCTCGAACACAGCTACCTGGTGATCAACCTGCTGGTCGCCTCGGAGGCAGCGCTGCACGAAGCCGAGTCCAAGGCGCGCGGCTACCGCCTGACCGGCCGCGAGAGCTTCCGTCCCGAGTACGGCGACGCAGTGGCGCGCGCCAGCCAATCCAGTCGCCGGCTGATCGAGCTGACAGCCGACAATCCGTCGCAGCAGGCGCTGGCGCGCACCTTCGACGCCGACATGCAGCGGCACTTGAGCACGATGGAAATCCTGCTCGACCCGGTGCAAATGGCCGCTCTGCCCGACCAAGAACGCCAACGGCGGATCAGCGACAACGTGCGCCGCGCCACCGCGATGTCGGCATTGCGCCAGCAGATCATGGATGAGGAAAGCCGGCTGTTGGCCGAACGCCAGGTCACCAGCCAACAGCGGGCGACCTTGCTGGTGGTGTTCATCGTGCTGGCGTTCGTCGTCGCGCTGGGTCTGCTGATCTTCATGCTGTGGAGCCTGTGGCGCGAAAACCAGCGCAACCGCCTGCTCGAGCGCGACGCGCGCAACGCAATGCGCGACCTGCACGCGCTGTCGGAACAGCGGCACACCCAGAGCGAGTACGCGGGCATGCTGCAGAGCTGCCAGAGCCGCGAGGAGATCGTCGCGCTGACCACGCGCGCGGTCGTCGAGCTGGTGCCCGGCGCCAGCGGGCGTTGCTACCTGGCGCGCCCGTCGCAGAACTTCCTCGAAAGCGCCGCCACCTTCGGCGAGCATCCGATCAGCCACGAGGACACCGTCACCCAGGACGACTGCTGGGCCCTGCGCCGCGGCCAGCCGCACTACCTGCGCGGCCGCAGCGGCGGGCTGCGCTGCGCGCACATCGATCGGGACGTGCCGCTGGACGGCGTGTCGACCTTGTGCGTGCCGCTGATCGCGCAGGGCCAGTCGCTGGGCATGCTGCACGTCAGCGCGGCGAGCGATGCGTCGAGCGGCGACAACGACGCCGCGATCCTGGCCTCGCTGTCGGAGCAGATGGCATTGGCGCTGGCCAACCTGCAATTGCGCGAGACCCTGCGCACGCAGTCGCTGCGCGATCCGCTGACCTCGCTGTTCAATCGCCGCTATCTCGAAGTGAGCCTGGCGCGCGAGCTCCAGCGCTGCGAGCGCCGCAACCTGCCGCTGTCGCTGATGATGCTCGACGTCGACCACTTCAAGCGCTTCAACGACACCCACGGCCATGCCGCGGGCGACGCCGTGCTCAGCCAGGTCGGCCGGCTGATCCAGGCCGGCGTGTGGACCGAGGACATCGCCTGCCGATACGGCGGCGAAGAGTTCACGGTGGTGCTGCCCGAACTCGACGCGGCGAATGCGCGCGTACGCGCCGAGCAGATCCGCCGCGCGGTCGAGATCTCCAGCCTGCAGCACATGGGGCAGACCCTCGGCCCGGTGACACTGTCGATCGGCATCGCGACCTTCCCCGCCAACGGCACCACGCCCGAACTGCTGCTGCAGGTCGCCGATGCGACCCTGTATCGCGCCAAGGCCGAAGGCCGCAACCGCGTGCTGCACGCCTCGCAGACCGACTGAAGCTGCGGCACAGGCCGCACGATCGTGCTTCAATCCGGCTTCCTGTCCCGGCCGTCCGGAGCCCGCCGCATGTCCAGCCGCTTCCGCCTCACCGCACCGTCCCCGGTGCTCGCCCTGCTCGCCGCCGCCCTGCTCGCACCGGCCGCGCAGGCCCAGGACCGGACCGCGCTGCAGTGCGAGCGCCTGTTCGATGCGCGCAGCGGGCGCGTGCTCGGCGCGCATACGGTCGTGGTCGCCGACGGCCGGATCGAATCGGTCACCGCCGGTCATGCGGCCTCGGCGGAGCCGGCACGCACGATCGCGCTCGCTGGACGCACCTGCATGCCCGGCTGGACCGACCTGCACGTGCACCTGGGCTCGCAGTCCGGCCCGCAGAGCTATTCGGAAGGTTTCCGCCTCGACCCGGTCGATTTCGCCTACCGCTCGGTTGGCTACGCGGAAAAGACCCTGCTCGCCGGCTTCACCACGGTGCGCGATCTCGGCGGCGAAGTCGCGCCGCATCTGCGCGATGCGATCGAACAGGGCCTGGTACGCGGCCCGCGGATCTTCGCGGCCGGCAAGTCGATCGCCACCACCGGCGGCCATGCCGATCCCAGCAACGGCTACAACTCGATGCTCTCGCACCTGCTCGGCCCGCCGGGACCGACCGAAGGCGTGATCAACTCCATCGACGACGCCCGCCAGGCCGTGCGCCAGCGCTACAAGGACGGCAGCGACGTGATCAAGATCACCGCCACCGGCGGCGTGCTCAGCTACGCCCGGTCCGGCGATGCGCCGCAGTTCACCGTCGACGAAGTGCAGGCGGTGGTCGACACCGCCAAGGACTACGGCTATCGCGTCGCCGCGCATGCCCACGGCACCGAGGGCATGAAGCGCGCGGTGCTGGCCGGCGTGACCAGCATCGAACACGGCACCCACATGGACGAGGAGGTCATGCGACTGATGAAGCAGCGCGGCACCTGGTACGTGCCGACCATCTACGCCGGGCGCTTCGTCGCCGACAAAGCGCGCGAACCGGGCTACTTTCCCGAGGTCGTACGCCCGAAGGCGGCGACGATCGGTGCGCAGATCCAGGACACCGCAGCGCGCGCCTACCGCGCCGGGGTTCCGATCGCGTTCGGCACCGACCAGGGCGTGGGCCCGCACGGCGACAACGCGCGCGAGTTCGTCTATATGGTCGAGGCCGGCATCCCGGCGGCGTACGCGCTGCAGTCGGCGACGCTGCATGCGGCCACGGTGCTGGGCGTCGACGACCAGGGCCTCGTCGAAGCCGGGCGGCGCGCCGACATCATCGCGATGCCCGGCGACCCGGTCGCCGACATCAATGCGGTGCTGGCGGTCGACTTCGTGATGAAGGCCGGCCGCGTGTACCGCACGCCGGACGCATCGGTAACGCGCGACTGAGTCAGCCGGCCCGGCGCGGCAACCGCCACGCCAGCCAGGCCGTCCAGCCGCACCAGGCCAGCAGCAGCACGCGGTCGGCCGCACCGGCGGCCGCGACCGCCGGCAACGCCAGCGCGACCATGACCGCGAGCGTGGCCAGCAGCGAGACCAGCCGCACACCCGGCACGACGACGACGGCCAGGCCCGCGCCGGCGCCGAAGGCCAGCGCCCACAGCATCCACGCGCTCGCATGCGCCCGGCTGCCGCCACCGTCGAGGTCGCCGGCATCGAGCGGCAGCGCGCCCTGCAGCGCGAACAGCACCGCCGCGAGCAGCCACAGACGCAATGCGATGCCGACGGCCAGGCCCGCGTCCGGCCACCAGCGCGCGCGCGCGCGCCACGCCACCGCGGCCAGGGCGAGGCCGGGCAGCACGAACGCGAGCAGATTGAACACACCCGCATGCGGCAGCCCGTGCGCGCCTGGCAACGCCAGCGGCAAACCGGGCGCCAGGCCCACGAAGCGCGCGAAGCCGAGCATCGCCAGCCAGGTCGCGGCATGCGCCACGAGCACCGCCCCCAGCGATCGCCATCGCACCGATCTCACCATCCGCCCCACTCCGGCCTTGTCCGGCCCGGATGATAGGCCCCGGCACGCCACCGCGCCGCTGTCGACCAGGGTCACGACAGGCTGCACTCGAGGTCGCGCTTGTATCCTGCGCAACCGTCGCCACCTCTAGTCGGGCCGCTCCGGCGGCTCCCCGATCGCAACCGGAAAACCGCATGCTCCTCAACGGCCAAGCCCCCACTCCCGAACGCTCGCCTCATATCGTCGATGTCACCACCGAGACCTTCGAGTCGGCGGTGCTGCAGGCCTCGCTCGAAGTGCCGGTCCTGGTGGACTTCTGGGCGGAATGGTGCGGCCCGTGCAAGACCCTGGGTCCGGTGCTCGAAAAGCTGGCAGCCGAGTACAACGGCGCCTTCATCCTGGCCAAGGTCGACGTCGACAAGGAATCGCAGATCGCCGCGGCATTCCAGATCCGCTCGGTGCCCACGGTCTTCCTGATCGCCGGGGGGCAGCCAGTGGACGGCTTTCCGGGCGCGCTGCCCGAAGGCCAGTTGCGCGAGTTCCTCCAGCGGCACGGCATCGTGCCGGCCGAGGGCGACGCCGCGTCGCCCGAGGAGGCCGCCCTGCTCGATCCGCAAGCCGAAGTCGCGCGCCTGCGCGAGGCAGTGGCCGCCGAGCCCGACAAGGCGGAGCTGCGGCTCGACCTGGCGCTGGCGCTGCTGCAGACCGGCGCCGCACAGCAAGCCGAAGGCCTGCTCGACGGGCTGCCGGCCAATCTCGCCACCGACGATCGCGCCGTGAAGGCCCGGGCACGTCTGGAGTTTGCCGCGCTGCTGGTCGACGCGCCGCCCGCCGATGCCTTGCAGGCGGCGATCGAACGCGATCCTGCGGACCTGCGCGCCCGCCATCTGCTGGGCGTGCGCCAGATCGTCGCTGGGGATGCGCAAGACGGCCTGGAGCAGTTCATCGAGATGCTGCGCCGCGACCGCAGCTTCGAGGACGGCCTGCCGCGCAAGGCGCTGATCGACGCATTCCGCATCGTCGACGACGCCGAACTCGTCGGCCGTTACCGCAGGAAGATGGCCTCGCTGCTGTTCTGACAGCGCGACGCCGCGACGCCCGCATCGGTCCGCCCCGGTGCGGGCGCCGCGCAAACATACAGGTGCGTATGGTAGTGTCCGAACGTCCTGGCCACGTCCCTCGTCCATGTCGCCGCGCCTCGCCCGCCTGCTGTTCAATCTCTGGCCGCCGTTCCTGTTCACCGGGATCCGCGTCACCGCGCTGACGCCCGGGCTTTCGCATGCCCGGGTCGAGCTGCGCCGGCACTGGTACAACCGAAATTACGTCGGCACCCACTTCGGCGGCAGCCTGTTCGCGATGACCGACCCGTTCTGGATGCTGATGACGCTGCACGCGCTCGGCGACGACTACGTGGTCTGGGACAAGGCCGCCGAGATCGAATTCATCCGTCCCGGGCGCGGCACCGTGCACGCCACCTTCGATCTGGATGCGGCGACGGTCGAGGCGATCCGCGTGGCGACCGCGCACGGCGACAAGCACCTGCGCTGGTTCACCACCGACGTCGTCGACGCTGCGGGCGAACCGGTCGCCCGCGTACGCAAGCAGATCTATGTGCGCCGCAAACGCGACCGCGGCAGCGCCCCCGCACCTGCCTGATCCGCGCACGCCACGCCCCAACCCATCGACCGCTCGGTATGCTGTAGCGCCACGGGGAAGACGCATGTCGCAGACCACAAGCGGATACGAGTCGCCTGCGCTGCCGCAGATCGCGGGCTATCGCCTGCTGCGCGTCATCGGCCACGGCGGCATGGCGACGGTGTACCTGGGCACGCAACTGTCGCTGGGACGCGATGTCGCCATCAAGGTCATGCGTCCCGAGACGCTGGCCGATGAGGTCAGCCGACGCCGGTTCGAGAACGAGACGCGGACGATCGCGCGCCTGGAGCATCCCAACATCGTCGGCATCCACGACGTCGGTCGCACCGCCGACGGGCTGCCCTGGTACGCGATGCCCCACCTGCCGCATGGACACCTGGGCCAGCGCGACCTGCGCGGCGACCAGGCCCGGGTCCGCACGGTCCTGCACGCCCTGCTGTCGGCGCTGGCCTATGCGCATGCGCGCGGGGTGATCCACCGCGACGTCAAGGCCGAGAACGTGCTGTTCGACGAAACCGATCGGCCGCTGCTGGCGGACTTCGGCATCGCACTGCGCCGCGGCTACGGCACTCGGATGACGATGGTCGGGCTGGCGGTGGGCAGCACCGCATACATGGCGCCCGAGCAGGCCCGCGGGCAGCAGGTCGACTTCCGCGCCGACCTCTACAGCGTCGGCGTGCTGGCCTGGGAAATGCTCACCGGCGCACTGCCGTTCGAGGGCGAGGACGCGCTGTCGATGGCGCTGGCGCACGTGCAGAACCCGGTGCCGCGCCTGCCGCCCGAGCTGCGCCACTGGCAGCGGTTCCTGGACCAGGCGCTGGCGAAGTCGCCCAAGCGGCGGTTCGCCGATGCCGGACAGATGTTGCGGGCGCTCGGGCAGGTGCCCCAGCGCGATGGCGAGGCCCGGATCACCGGGCAGATCCGCCGGATCGGCCGCGGCGGGCGCCGCCTGTTGCCGTGGCTGGCGCTGCCGGTCGTGCTGCTGGCCGGCGTCGGCGTCTGGCGCGCCTGGGAGCGTCCCTCGGCCACGACCGCGGCGGCCGACGAGGCGGCGCCGGCCGCATCGAGCGCGAGCGCGCCGCCGGTCGCGCACCAGGCAGCCGCCAACGGCGACGCCGATGCCGATCTCGCACCGCAGGCCGATCCCGACGCGACGGCGGCCGCCGCCGGCATCGAAGCCTCGCAGGCCGCGCCGGTGTCGGAGGCCGACCGCCACCTCACCGCCGCCGAGCGCCTACTGCGGGCCGGACGGCTGGCGGCACCGCACGACGACAACGCGCTCGAGCGCCTGCGCCGCGCGCGCGCAGCCGATGCCCAGCACCTGGGGCTGCCGTCGCTGACCGCGCGCGTCTTCGCCGCGGTCGGCAGCCGCGCCGGGACGCTGATCGCCAGCGGCGACGACGACGCGGCCACCGAACTGCTGCAGGCCGCACGCGCACATGCCGGCAGTGCCGAGGAGGTCGCGGCGCTGCAACCGGTGCGCGCGCAGGTCGCCGATGCGATCGAGGCGCGCGTCGCCGACGCCGTGACCGCGGTCGATCGCGACGACGCGATCGCCAGCCTGGCCGCCGCCGACGCCATCGGGCTCGATACCGCGACCAAGGCGCGCCTGCGCCGCGAGGCCCAGGCCATTCCCGACCTCAACGCGCTCGCAGCCAAGATCCCCGGAGGCGCTCGGGTGGTGCGCAGTGGCGACACCAGCTTCGCGATCGCCAACGCGCCGGTCAGCCGCGGCGATTACGCGGCCTTCGTCGCCGCGACCGGGCGCAAGTCGGCGCCGTGCCGCGCGCGCGGCTCGGTGCTGCGTGCGCTGGCGCCGCGCGACTGGGAGTCGCCGGGCTTCGACCAGGGGCCGAACGATCCGGTGGTGTGCGTGTCCTGGCACGACGCGCTCGACTACGCACGCTGGCGCAGCGAACGCGAGGGTCGCAGCATCGTGGTGGCCTCCACCGCACAAGGCGCCGCGGCGCCTGCGTCCGCCGAGGGACCGGCGGAGTGGCGCAGCGACTGCGCGGCCGCATGCAAGGATCGCATCGCCGCCGGGCGCAGCCGGCGCGACGCGCTCGACAGCCGCGCCCTCGACCCGCGGCGCGGTTACGACGACGTCGGCTTCCGGCTGGTACATCTGCCATGACTTCCCGGGCATGATGACGCCCCCCTTTCGCTTTGCGGATCTTTCATGAGTGCCCACTCCCTGGGCGGGCGCCTGCAGCGCCTGTTCCTCACCGGCCTGTTGACGCTGCTGCCGATCTGGCTGACCTGGATCGTCGTCAAGTTCGTCTTCGTGCTGTTGTCGGACATCAGCACCCCCTGGGTGGTGCCCCTGGCGCACGGCATCTCCGCCGCGTTCCCGGCCCTGAGATGGATCAACGTCGCCTCGGTGCAGGCGACGGTCGCGATGATCGCGACGATCGTGCTGATCCTCGCCGTCGGCTGGCTGACGCGCCGGGTCATCGGGCAGCGCATGCTCGGCTGGCTCGACGCACTGGTGCGCCGCATTCCGTTGGCCAACATCATCTACTCGAGCGCACGCAAGCTGCTCGACATCCTGCAGACCAAGCCTGACGGCACCCAGCGCGTGGTGCTGATCGATTTCCCGCACAGCCAGATGAAATCGGTCGGCTTCGTGACCCGGGTGATCCGCGAACAGGGCACCGGCCGCGAGCTCGCGGCGGTCTACGTGCCGACCACGCCCAACCCGACCTCGGGCTATCTGGAGATCGTGCCGCTGGACAAGGTCACGCCGACCGACTGGACCGTCGATCAGGCGATGAGCTTCATCATCTCCGGTGGCGCGGTCGCGCCCGACACCATTCCTTTCGAGCCGCCGCCCACGGCGGCGCCCCCCCGCTGAGTCCCGTGCCGACACGTCGCCCCCACCAGCGCATGCAACCCGCAGGTGCGCGCGTGCGCGACGATGCCGCCGCCCGCGCAGCGCCGCGTGGCCAGACGATCCGCACGCTGTCCTCGCTGATGCTCGGCATGCTGGCCGCCACGACGGTCGCGCTGGGTTTCGAGTTCCTCGGCAAGCGGCTGTTCCCGCTGCCGGCCGGTGCGCTGCCTACCGATGCCGGACCGACCGATCTGTTCGCGATCGCCCCGACCGGCATGTTGCTGCTGGTCGCGCTCGGCTGGCTGGCCGGGGCCTTGTGCGGCGGCTGGGTCGCCGCCCGCATCGCGCGCCGACGGCCGATGCGCATGGCACTGACGGTCGGCGCGCTGATCCTGATCGCCGTGCTGCTCAACGCCTGGCTGTTGCCGCAGCCGGTGTGGATGACCCTGCTCGACGCGATCGGCGCATTGCCCCTGGCCTGGTGCGGCGGGCGCTTGGCCGGCGCCGCACCGCGCCGTTGAACGACGCCGGCACATGCCGGCGCCCACGCCTCAAGGCGCGTCGTCCGCCTTGAACGCACCGAACGCCGTCAGTTGCCCGGCGACCGCGGCGTCGCCGACGACCACGATGCTCTGGCGCGCGGGATCGAAGAACGCGCGCGCGACCGCCTGCACCTCGGACGCCGTCACCGCGTTGGCCTGCTCGACGTAGCGGCTGAGGTAATCGGCCGGCCGGCCCAGTAGCCAGTTGGACGCCAGCGCCGAGGCCACCGCCCCCTGCAACTGGTTCTGGAACAGGTAGGTGCCGGCGGTGAAGCGCTTGGCGCGCTGCAACTCATCCTCCGGCACGGGCCGGGCGCGCATCCGCTCGAACTCGGCCAGGAACTCGCCGATCGCCGCACCGGTGACCTCGTTGCGCACGTCGGCCTGGGCCTGGAACGCCCCGCCCCGTGCGCGCAGGCCGAAGCTGCTGCCGGCGCCGTAGGTATAGCCTTTGTCCTCGCGCAGATTGCGCATCAGGCGGCTGTCGAAACCGCCACCGAGGATGGTGTTGGCGAGCGCGGCGGGGATCGCCCGCGCGTCGTCGGCTGCGAACGCCGGACGGCCGATCCGCACTGCCGACTGCACACTGCCGGCGCGCGGCACCAGGACGAATTGTGGCCGGCCGGTCTCCGCGGGCGCGGGCACCTCGGCGATGGCATCACCGCGGCCCGCCCAGTCGCCGAACGCGTCACGCGCGAGCGCCAGTGCCGCGTCGTCCGACAGCGGGCCGGCGATCACCAACAACGCCTGCTCGGGTCGGAAGCGCGCGGCATGCGCGGCCTGCAGGGCCGCGACGTCGGTGGCGGCAATGCTGGCCTCGGTCGGCAGCGTGTTGCCGTAAGGGTGGTCACCAAACAGCACGCGCCCCATCGCACGGTTGGCCTGGTAGGCCGGCTGCGCCTGCATCGCCTTGAGGCTCTGCAGCGCGTTGGTCTTGGCCAGTTGCACTTCGCTGGCCGGGAACGCCGGGTGGCGCACCACGTCGGCGAACAGTGCCGCCAGTGGCTGCGCCGACGACGACAGACCGGATGCGGCGATGACGAGCCCGTCGCTGCTCGCACTGGCCGAGATCGACGCCCCCAGACGTTCGAGCGTCTCGGCGATCTGCACCGAGGTGCGCGTCGCGGTCCCTTCCTGCAGCAGGCCGGCGAGCAGGTTCGACATGCCCGGCAGCGCAGTCGGGTCGCTTGCCAGACCGCCGCGCAGGGCCAGCACGTAGTCGACCTTCGGCAGGCCGCCCGCGCGCGGCACGATCCAGACCGTCAGGCCATTGTCGAGCCGGCGCTCGACCAGGCCCAGTTCGGGCAGCGGCCGGTCGGCGCCGTAGGCCGGCAGGTCGGCGGGCAACACGGTCGGCGGCGCCTCGGCCGGTGGCGCACCGGGCGCAGCTTGCGACTGCGCCTGCGCGGCGGCGGCCATCAGGCAGGCGCCGAGCGCCAGAACGAGTGGACGCACTGCGCGTGCACGGCGATACGGGATGTCCATGGCGGTCTCCTCAGTCCTGCGCGGGGGTGGCGGGGGCCGGTGCGGCCGGCGGGGCGATCCCGCGTGCCGGGGCCATCGCGGCCGGTACGCGGTCGATGACAGTGCGGTTGTCGTCGGTCAGGTAAGTCCTGGCGACGCGCTGCACGTCGGCCACGGTCACCGACCGCACCCAGCCGGGCACTGCGTTGAGCGTTTTCGCATCGCCCCACAGCAACTGCGCCTTGGCCAATTCGTCGGCACGCGAGATGAACGGCTCGAGGCCGTCGACGTAATCGGCCAGCAGCTTGGTCTTGGCCGCGGCCAGCGTCTGCGCCGGCACGCCCTCGGCCACGATCCGCGCGATCTCCTCGTCCATCGCGGCGAGCACGGCGTCGGGCGAGACATCGGGCTTGTAGAGGGCGAACAGTGTCATCAACGTCGGGCCGTCGTAGTCCCAGGCGTGCCCCAGCGGCCAGCCCACTCCGCCGTCGATATTGAGCAGGTGTTCGCGCCCCTTGACCAACCCCTGGTACAGCCGCGACGCGTCGCCGCCGGCGAGCACCTGCGCCAGTACCGCCATCGGCGCCTGGTCGGCATGGCCGCGCGGCGGCATCTTCCAGCCCACCGCCAGCGCGGGCACCTGCGCCAGCGCATCGCTCTGCGCTTCGCGCCTTTCGCGCGTGTTCAGTGGCTCGGACACGTCCGGCCGCGCGGGCGTCGCACGTGCAGGGATGTCGCCGAAGTACTGTTCGACCAGCGCGAACGCCTCGTCCGGCGCGATGTCGCCGACGATGCCCACCACCGCGTTGTTGGGCCCGTAGTAATCGCGATGGAAGGCCTCGACATCGGCCAGCGTCGCACCCTCGAGATCCTTGAAGCTGCCGTAACCATCGTGCGCGTTGGCCCACTTGTCGAACGCCAGACGGTTGATGTCGAACACGAAGAACAGCCCATAGGGCTGGTTCTGCACATTGACGCGGATCTCTTCCTTGACCACGTCCTGCTGGTTCTTCAGGTTCTGCGCAGAGAAGTCGAGCGTCTTCATCCGATCCGCTTCCAGCCACAGAATCGGCGCGAGCGCCGACACCGGCGCGGTCTCGATGTAGTTGGTGTAGTCGGGCCGCGTCGAGCCGTTGAGCCGGCCACCGCCGCCCTGGATCACGCGGTCGAACACGCCCTTGGGGGCGATCGGCGTGCCCTGGAACATCAAGTGCTCGAACAGATGCGCAAAGCCCGTCCGGTCCTCGGGCTCGAGCCGCATGCCCACGTGGTAGACCACGCTGACGCCGACGGTGGGCGAGCTGCGGTCCTGCGACACCACGACGGTCAGCCCGTTGTCCAGGCGCCGGGTCTCGATCGGCAGTTGCCAGTCGGCGGTCTGCGCGGCCGCCGGCGCGGCCAACATCGCGAGCAGCACGCATGCACCGCCCAGTCCTGCGAGTCGTCTCATGTCGATCCCCTTGCCGCCCCGCTCCCGGGGGCGCGAAGCCCGACTATAGGCCGCATCGCCGGCGTCGCGGTGTGCCGCAGGTCATGCCCCGGCCTGCACGCGCCGCTCACACTTGCCGTCCGTCGGCACGCGATGGCGCCCGATCGTCGGCTGCAGGACGCCGGGGCGGCGTTCGCCCAGCGCAACCGTGCTCACGTGCTGTCCCGACATGCCGGCTTTGCCGCTGGCCGCCGATGCAGTCGCCCGCAACGCCGATTGTTCGGGCCAGAACGCAGTGTGGACTGCGGCCGGATGCCGCTGCAGGACCAGGGCCTGCCGATGTTCGAGCCGCGACCCAACGCGCCACTCAACCGCGCCCTGCAACGCTGGGCGAGGTGGCGCCCGGCGACGCCGCCTGCGTCAGCGCGGCGCGTCGGCGTCGGGATCGGGATCGTCGAGCCCGACGTTGCTGCTCGCCGCCTCGAAGACCTCGCGATCGAGCAGGCCAGTCTCGCGCGCGACCAGCACCGGCACCAGCATCTGCCCGGTGACGTTGGTCATCGTGCGCATCATGTCCAGGATCCGGTCGATCGCCAGCAGCAGGCCCAGGCCCTCGAGCGGCAGGCGGGCCGCCGACAGCACGACCGTCGCCATCACCACTGCCGTGCCCGGCACGCCAGCGGTGCCGAAGCTGCCGAGCACCGAGGCCAGCAGGATCGCCGCGTACTGCGCGAAACTCAGCTCGATGCCGAAATACTGCGCGATGAATACCGAGGCCAACGTCGGATAGATCGCGCCGCAGCCGTCCATCTTGATCGTCGCACCCAGCGGCACCGCGAACGCGGCGTAGTCGCGGTTCACGCCCAGGTTGTGGGTGACCGCACGCAGCGCGACCGGCATCGCCGCCAGGCTCGACGAACTGACGAACGCGACCTGCATGCCGGGCGCGGCGCCGCGGAAGAACTTCAGCGGATTGAGTCCATGCACCAGCAGCAGGCCGCTGTAGACGATGACGATGTGCGCGGCGCACGCGACATACAGCGCGATCACAAAGCTGCCCAACGGCAGCAGCTTCTCGAAGCCGTAGGTGCCCACGAGGGCGGCGATCAGGCCGAAGGTGCCGAGCGGGGTCATCTCGAGCACGAAGCGCGTGACCTGGATCATCGCATCCGACGCCTGGCCGACCAGCGTGCGCAGCGCCGCCACGCGCTCGCCGAGCTTGACCAGTGCAAAGCCGAGCAGGCCGGCGAAGAAGATGACCTGCAGGATCCGTCCTTCCGACAGCGCCGCGAACGGGTTGGTCGGCACCACACTCAGCAGCACCTCGACCGGGGTCGGCACCTCGCGCGGGGTGTAGTCGGCGGCCACGGTCAGCGAGCCCGGCTCCACGCCGAGCCCGGGATTGAAGGTGTAGGCGACAGCGAAGCCGACGCCCACCGCGAGCACCGCGGTCGCGGCGAACCAGCCGAACGTGCGCCCGCCGAGCGCAGCGATCGACTGCTGCCCGTGCAAGGCGGCGACCGCATTGATGACCGCGAAGAACACCAGCGGCACCGCGATCATCCGGATCAGGTTGACGTACAGCGTGCCCAGTGGCTGCAGCCAGGTGCCGGCTGCCGGCCCGAGCAGCCAGCCGGCCAGCGCGCCGAGCACGAAGGCACCGAGCACGCGCTGCCAGAACGGAATCCTGAACCACCATGCCACTGCGTTCATTGCGGCCTGCCCGAAACGTCGAACTGCGACGATACGTGAGCGCATGGGGGTTGGCGATGCCCCTGCCGCGACGCCAGCGTCCCATCAGTGCAACGCCCGGCGACATCGACTGCCACCAAGTGCGCGGATGCAACTACTGGCGGGCGACGACAGTCAGCCCGGTGTAGCTGCCGCTCAACTGCAGGTCATACGTGCCCGCCTGGGGCGCGGTGATGCGGATCGTTTCGATATTGCTGCCCGCACGCGCCGAGCGGAACGCGTCGTCGGTCGACGTTGGCGGTGCGCCATAGCGCGCGAGCAGGGTGACGTTGCCGGGGCCGGCCAGCGTCATCAGCGTCAACGTGCGACCGGCCTGCGCCTCGAAGCGGAAGCGCGCCCTCGCCGTTGGAGGCCAGGCCGGTGACGTCGGCGCCATTGAACAGTTGGGTGCCGAGTGCGCAGGTCTCGGTGGCCGGATCGAAGTCATGGACGTTGTCGGAGACCGCGGCGATCAGGCGGTCGCGCGCGACTGTCTCGCCCTCGGCTTCGACCGGGCACTGCAGCATCCGCCGCTCGGATTTGGTCAGCGCCGCGCCGTGGCCGCTGGACCCGACCAGACGCCAGCCGTTGTCGGCCAGTCGCCAGCCATCGGCCGGTGCCGGCGACGGCGCATCGCCGTGCAGGCGACGGGCGAGGCTGTGCAGGGTCGCCGCCAGCAGGTCGATCTCCACCGGCTTGGCCAGATAGGCATCAGCCCCTTCGTTGAGCCCGCGCACCCGGTCGGGCGTATCGCGCCGGGCGGTCAGCATCACGATGCGCCATCCGCGGATGGCGCATACGCAAGCTCCGCGCGACGTCGTAGCCGCTGGCGTCGGGCAGGCCGACATCCAGTACCACGATGTCCGGCACGCCGCGGCGCAGGCGCTGCTCGAGTTCGGCGGCGCTGGCCATGCCTTCGATCTGAAAGCCGAAGTCGGCCAGGCGCGGCAGCAGGATGCGCTCGCGCAGCATGTCGTCGTCTTCGAGCAGCGCAATGGTCAGCGTCATCGTCGTCGTTCCGCGCCGGCAGGCGTGGGGGAGTCGCCTCGCCGGCGCTCCGATGGTAGCGCGCCGCGCGACCGACACGAGCCTGCCATGCGGGGCGGGCATAATGGAGGCGCATCTTTTCGTTACCGGGCCGACTCTCCATGCGCGTTCTCTCCGCGGGCCTCGCCTGCACCCTGACCCTGCTCTGCGCCGCCTGCGCCTCCATCGACATCCCCACGCCGCCCCAGGCCGGCACCGCACTGCACGTCGACGTCCCCGTCGCCGCCCGTCCCGCCGACGAGACCGCGCAATGGTGGTACCGCAGCGGCGCCGCGCGCGCAGCGGGCAATGGCGCGATGGCCGGGAACGCGAAGAACGTCATCGTCTTCCTCGGCGACGGCATGAGCCTGACCACGGTCGCCGCGGCCCGGATTCTCGAAGGCCAGCGCAACGGCGGCAGCGGCGAGGAGCACCAGCTGAGCTGGGAGCACTTCCCGCACACCGGGTTGAGCAAGACCTACAACACCGATTCGCAGACGCCCGATTCGGCCGGCACGATGACCGCGGTCGCCACCGGTGTGAAGTCGCACATGGGCGCGATCGGCGTCTCGGCCGGCGACCGCACCGACTGCGCCGACAGCCAGGGCCGGCACCTGCAGTCGTGGCTGCGCCTGGCCGCCGAGGCCGGCCTTGCGACCGGCATCGTGACGACCGCGCGGCTGACCCACGCCACCCCCGCCGCGACCTACGCCCACGTCCCGGACCGCAACTGGGAAAGCGATGTCGACATGCCCGAGGCCGCACGCGCGGCCGGCTGCCGCGACATCGCCAGCCAGTTCGTCGACGCGGTACGCGATGGCTACGGCCCGCGCGTCGCCCTGGGCGGTGGCGCCCGGCCGTTCCTGCCCGATGCGGAGGTGATGCCCGGCATCCGCGGCCAACGCCGCGACGGACGCAACCTCGTCGAAGAGTGGCAGGCGGCCCGGCCCGATGGCGCATTCGTCTGGACCACGCGGCAGTTGCAAGCGGCGCGTGCATCGTCGTCGGTGCTGGGGCTGTTCGGCCTCAGCCACATGGACTACGAGCACGACCGCGATACCGGTCCTGATGGCCAGCCCGACCTGGAAACGATGACGCGCTTCGCGATCGACGCCCTCTCGCGCGACGGCAAGGGCTACGTGCTGCTGGTCGAGAGCGGCCGCATCGATCACGCCAACCACGCCGGCAACGCGTTCCGCGCCCTGGACGAGACCGTCTCGATGTCGCGCGCGGTGCAGGCGGCCGTCGATCTGACCTCCGCCGACGACACGCTGATCCTGGTCACCGCCGACCACTCGCACACGCTGAACTTCGTCGGCTATCCGGCGCGCGGCAATCCGATCCTGGGCAAGGTCCGCGGCCGTACCGGCGAAGAGGGCGACCCCACCGCCTATGCGCTCGATGCCACCGGCCTGCCCTACACCACGCTGTCCTATGCCAACGGCCCGGGCTACACCGGCGCCAGCGACCAGCAACCGGCCGGCCCCAAGACCCACCCCCACGCACCCCGCAGCGTCGAGCCGGCGCACGGACGTCCGGACCTGCGCGCGGTCGACACCGAGCACCCGGACTACATGCAGGAGGCGCTGGTGCCGATGAAGAGCGAGTCGCATGGCGGCGACGACGTCGGTATCTGGGCGCGCGGTCCGGGCAGCGACGCGGTGCGCGGCACGATGGAGCAGAACGCGATCTACCACATCATCGTGCAGGCCACGCCAGCCTTGCGTACCAAGCTGTGTGCAGATGGCCACTGCAACGCCGACGGCGTGCCGGTCGAGCTGCCGAGGCCGGCGCCGGCGCGCACGCACTGACGCACGTGCCCGCGGCCGCGCTAAGCTGCGCGGCATCTTCCCCATGACGAACGCGCGCATGAATCGTCTCGACGGCAAGGTCTGCGTGGTCACCGGCGCAGCCAGCGGCATCGGCCGGCGCATCGCCGAGGTCTATGCCGCGGCTGGCGGACGGGTGGTCGTCGCCGACCTGGCGGCCGAGGCCGCCGAGACGGTCGCCGGCCAGATCCGCAGCGCCGGCGGCGATGCCCTGGCGTTGGCGATGAATGTCGCCGACGAGGCGCAGGTCGTGGACGGGATCGCCCGCGCGATCGCGCATTACGGCAGGATCGACGTGCTGGTCGCCAACGCCGGCATCCAGATCGTCAGTCCGATCGTCGACTTCGACTTCACCGACTGGAAACGGCTGCTCGCAATCCATCTCGACGGCGCGTTCCTGACCACCCGCGAATGCCTGCGCGACATGGCCAAGCGCCGCGCAGGCGGCGCGATCATCTACATGGGCTCGGTGCATTCCCACCTCGCCTCCAAGCTCAAGGCCCCCTACGTCACCGCCAAGCACGGGTTGCTCGGCCTGGCCCGCACGGTGGCCAAGGAAGGCGCCGAATACGGCGTGCGCGCGAACGTGGTCTGCCCTGGCTTCGTGCGGACGCCACTGGTGGACAAGCAGATTCCCGAACAGGCACAGGCGCTGGGGCTGAGCGAGGACGAAGTCGTCAGCCAGGTCATGCTCAAGGACACCGTGGACGGCGAATTCACCACGCTCGACGATGTCGCCAACGTCGCGTTGATGCTGGCCGCATTCGAGACCAACGCGCTGACCGGGCAAAGCTTGAACGTCAGTCATGGGTGGTCGATGCAGTAACCGCAGGGCGACTGCGCATCGCTGAATCGAGGCTGGCTCGACGGGTGTTTTACGCCCCGACCTGGGGACAACCCCAGGTCCCGACGATAGGCCCGGCTCTTATCCTGAATGGGATCTCCCTTTCAGGTTTCGCATGAGCATTCAGCCCGCCGCATCGCACGCGCCGTCGTCGCTTCCCGCATCCCCGTCCACCGAGCCCGCGCGCCACACCGTGCAACCGGCCGAGAGCCTGGTTCAGATCGCGAACCAGTACGGTGTTTCGCCGCAGGACCTGCTCAAGGCGAACCCGCAGGTCGTGAACCCGGAGATGATCTATCCCAGCGACGAGCTGGTGATCCCCACGCGCACATCGCACAGCGACAGCCAGGGGGTCTCGATCTCCAACACCGGCGGCATCAGCGCCAATCAGGGCACGCGCACCGACGCCCGCACCACCTACACCAGCGATGCCGGCACCGTGCACCAGTCCACCACGTCGGCCAGCGGCAACGTGAGCGTCAATCCGGAGGCCGGCTCGGTCACCGCGTCGGGCGGCGTGTCCTTCAGCGAGTCGGTGAAATCGGCCAACGGCTATGGCGTGAGCTTCGGCGCCGGTGCGAATGCGTCGGTGACCGGCGGCGTCAACACCGCCGATGGCGTGACCACGTATAAGGCCTCGACCGACGTCTCGGTGTTCCTCAAGGGCGGCGTGAACACGCCGCAGGCCGGCGTCGAGCTCGGCCGGACCGACGGCATCCGCGCCAGCTACCAGGTCGCGATGCCGGCCGATGCCGGTGTCGACCCGCTGTCGGTCAACCCGTTCTCGCCGCGCTCGATGCCGGTGGGGTCCACCGTCACGATGAACGGCTCGGACTACACCACCAACGAATTCAAGGCGACCTTCCGCAATCTCGCCACGCAGACCAAGGTCACCGACGAGACCGGCGTCAGCACGGTGATCGCGCGCACCGGCGAGGACACCGTCCGCGTGACCGCGGGGCCGACCGAGGCGGTCAAGGCCTACAACGGCGTCGGCGTGGAGTTCGGGATCGGCAACGTCATGCTGGGCCGCAACGACAGCCTGTCGGGCGCGACGCTGCGCACCGCCGAGTTCGACCTGTCCACCGAGGCCGGCCAGGCCGCCTACAACGATTTTCTGGCCGCCGGCCGCATGCCCGAGAGCAACGGCGCCGGCATTGCCGACGTCGCCACCATCGAGCGCCTGGACTACAGCTCGCAGACCAATCTCAGCGCCAAGCTCGGGCCGGTGAACCTGTCGCTCGACGGCGCCCGCAATACCGGCAACATGGTCGTGACCACGCGTCCTGACGGCAGCGTCGAACGCAACGTCGACCTGCAGTACGCGGGCAATGTGCCGATGAACGTGACCCAGCGCTGGGACGCGAACGGCAACGAGATCGCCAGTGCGCGCGTCTACAGCTACGACGTCAAGGTCGACCAGAGCAATGTGCAGATGCTCAACGCCGCGTTGAGCGGCGGCCTCGACGGCACGCCGGTGCAGGAAGGCCAGACCGTGAGCCTGAGCTTCAGCGAGCAGCAGATGGCCGCACTGGCCGGCAAGACCGCCACCGCGGTCGGCAACGGTGCGCATATGAGCCTGGGCCACTTGCTGGGCTATCAGAACCGCGACGGCAGCTACCCCACGCCCGAGGCCTGGGACTTCGCACTCTCGCTGGGCCGCAACCTGGGCAACAGCGACTACGGCCTGTCGGAGCGGCTGTTCTCGATCTCCGACGGCAGCACGGCGGGCGGCTTCGGCGACCGCAGCTACGCACGCATCGACGCCGGCGTCACCGCGCACAAGTGAGACAGGACACGCCCCGGTCGGCCACACGCCGACCGGGGCGGTGTGCTTGATCGGGCTTTAGAACGGCTTGGCGATCACCAGATACACCACGCCCACCAGCAACAGCACTGGCACTTCGTTGAACCAGCGCAGCGCACGCGTCGAGGGCAGCGCGCGGCCGCGGCCGGCGCCCTTGAGCCAGCGGCCACCGACGACGAAATGCGCGAACAGCAGCGCCACCAGCAGCAGTTTGGCGTGCATCCAGCCCGCGCCGCCGACCATCGTCGGGAAATCCGGCAGCACCCGATAGCCCAGCCACAGCACCAGGCCCAGCGCGACCGCCAGGCCTGCCATCACGTGGCCGAAGCGATACAGCCGACGCCCCATCAGTACCAGCCGCTCGTGCACGTCGACGCGGCCCTGCGCCTCGACCAGGTTGATCAGGATCCGCGGCAAATAGAACGCAGCGGCGACCCAGGCCATCACGAACACCAGGTGAAACGTCTTGACCCACAGATAGGCTTGCATCGCGCGCTGGCTCCTCTGACTGGCGCATAGGATCGCATGTCGCTCCGCGTCCGTTCGCGCGCGGCACGGCCGCTTAGAATGGCCGCCCCTTTTGTGCCGGCATTTTCGATGGCCAAGCAGTACGACCGTGCCTATTTCGACCGCTGGTATCGCGCCGGCGACATCGGCGGACCGGCGCGCCTGGCGCGCAAGGTCGCGCTCGCGGTCGCGACCGCCGAATACCATCTCGAACGGCCATTGCGCAGCGTGCTCGACATCGGCTGCGGCGAAGGCGCCTGGCGCGCGCCGCTGCTGAAATTGCGCCCCAAGGCGCAGTATCTGGGCTTCGATGCCAGCCGCTACGCCGTCGCTCGTCATGGGCGCAGGCGCAACCTGCACCTCGCGCGCTTCGGCGATTTCGCGATGCTGCGGCCTTGCCCCCCGGTCGATCTGCTGGTGTGCAGCGACGTGATGCATTACCTGGACACGCGCGAACTCGATCGCGGCCTGCCCGGTCTGGCCGAGCTGTGCGGCGGTGTCGCGTTCCTGGAGACGTTCGCCCGTGAGGACGGCGCCGAAGGCGACGAGGACGGCTTTCGGCAGCGGCCTGCCCGCTTCTACCGCACGCGGTTCACCAGCGTGGGATTTCGCCCGCTCGGCTCGCATTGCTGGCTCTCGCCGGCCTTGGCCGACGCCGCCACCGCGCTCGAATTGGCGCCGATGACGGGCTGAATCCGGTCGCAATGCCGCAGGACCGGTTCATGCGGCCTAGAATATGTTGCAACGCACAACCCGCCCCGGATACCCGCCATGCTGTTCTATCAAATGCACGAACTTGGCCGCGCGTGGATGAAGCCATGGACGCTGCTGGCCGACGCCACCGCGCGCGCCTATGCGCCCGGCGGCACCTGGCTGTCGCAGTTGGCGGGTGCCGACCAGGTGGCCGCGGCCAATGAGCTGCTCTACCGGATCGGCAAGGACTACGAAAAACCGGCCTTCGACATCCATTCGGTCGAGCACAACGACCGCACCTATCCGGTCGTGCAGCTCGACGAACTGGAACTGCCGTTCTGCAAGCTGCTGCGCTTCAAGCGCTACACCGACGATCCGGCGCACCTGGAGGTGATCCGCGCCCAGCCGCGGGTGCTGGTAGTCGCGCCGCTGTCGGGCCACCACGCCACGCTGTTGCGCGATACCGTGCGCACGCTGCTGCGCGACCACAAGGTCTACATCACCGACTGGGTGGACGCGCGGATGGTGCCCACCGAGTCCGGGGGGTTCTCGCTCGACGACTATGTCACCTACATCGAGACCTTCATCCGTCACATCGGTGCCGAGGATCTGCACGTGATCAGCGTCTGTCAGCCCACCGTGCCAGTGCTCGCGGCCGTGTCGCTGATGGCCGCGCGTGGCGAGCCGACGCCGCGCTCGCTGGTGATGATGGGCGGGCCGATCGACACCCGGCAGTCGCCGACCGCGGTCAACAACCTGGCGACCGAAAAGCCGCTGTCGTGGTTCCAGCACAACGTCATCCACCCGGTGCCGATGAACTACCCCGGGCGCGGGCGCCTGGTCTATCCGGGTTTCCTGCAGCACATGGGCTTCATGGCGATGAATCCCGAACGGCACCTGGAATCGCACCGGGCGTTCTACGAGAACCTGATCAAGGGCGACCTGGAGGACGCGCAGGCGCACCGCCGGTTCTACGACGAGTACAACGCCGTGCTCGACATGCCGGCCGAGTACTACCTCGACACGATCCGCGTGGTGTTCCAACAGCACCTGCTGCCGCGCGGGCGCTGGGTGGTGGCCGGCGAACCGGTCGACCCGTCGCGGATCACCGGCACCGCGCTACTGACGGTCGAAGGTGAACTCGACGACATCTCCGGCGAAGGCCAGACGCGCGCGGCTCACACGCTGTGCACCGGCATCGCCGAGACCGACCGCGCCCACCTCACCGTCGAAGGTGCGGGCCACTACGGCATCTTCAGCGGCCGCCGCTGGCGCAACCAGGTCTACCCGCAGGTCCGCGACTTCATCGCCGCGCACGGCGGCTCGGCCGCGACGCCGCAGCGCACGGTGCCCAAGACGCCATCGGCCCCGCGCAAGGTCACGCGCAATAACGGCTGACGGCTCGCCGCATAAACCGGGGACACAGTGAAATTTCGCCTCGCGAAATTGCACTCTGACCCCGGTTTTGTGTTTGCAGAGCAGGGACGCAATGGCCGGCCCGCGCGATGCGCTCACCGAGGACGACCGCACTGCGCGAGCGGGCAGACGCAAGCGTCCTTCCGACCAGGCGAGAACCTCCAAAAAAAACCCCGCTTCCGGCAAGCGGAAGCGGGGTGGGATGCCGCGCGCCGATGGCTCAGACGCGGGTGTCTTGCCGTGCGCCCTGCGACCGGCCCGCGCCCTGGCGGTGCGGCCTGGGACCGGCGTGCGCATGCGCGCCGCGCTCCTGCGGCTTGCCATGACCGCGCGCCGCGGGCTTGCGCGGCGGACGCTGGCCGCCGGGCTTCTGCTCGCCCATGCGCGCGCCCGGACGACCACCGGCGGGCTGGCGACGCTGACCGCCGCCGTTCTTCGGGATCGGCGTATCCAGCCGGACCGGCTGGCTCGGCTCGTAGCCCTCGACCGCGCTCATATCGATCTCGGCCTTGAGCATGCGCTGGATCTGGCGCAGCAGACCGCCCTCCTCCGGCGACACCAGCGACAGCGCCTCGCCCGACGCGCCGTTGCGGCCGGTCCGGCCGATGCGGTGCACATAGTCCTCGGCGACCATCGGCAGATCGTGGTTGATCACCAGCGGCAGGTTCGGAATATCGAGTCCGCGCGCGGCGACGTCGGTCGCGACCAGGATGCGGGCGCGGCCGGACTTGAACGCATCCAGTGCCTTCTGCCGCTGCGCCTGGCTCTTGTTGCCGTGGATCGCCACCGACGGCAGACCGGACTCGGCCAACTGCTCGGCCAGGCGGTTGCAGCCGTGCTTGGTCTTGCCGAACACCAGCACCTGGTCGGTGTGGCGCTTGGACAGCAGATCGACCAGCAGATCGCGCTTGCGGCTGTTGTCGACCGGGTGGGCGCGGTGGGCGATGGTGTCGGCGATCGTGCTGTTGGCCGCGACCTGCACCTGCTTGGGATCGCGCATGAACTCCAGCGCCAGCGCCTTGATCCGCGGCTCGAACGTGGCCGAGAACAGCAGCGTCTGGCGCGCCTTGGGCACACGGCCGAGGATGCGCTTCATCTGCGGCAAAAAGCCCATGTCGAGCATGCGGTCGGCTTCGTCGAGCACCAGCAGCTCGACCGCGTCGAGCTTGGCATGGCCCGAATCCATATGGTCGAGCAGGCGACCCGGACAGGCGACGAGGATGTCGACGCCACGGCGCAGGTTATCGATCTGCGGCTGCATGCCTGCGCCGCCGAAGATCGTCGTGACATTCATGCGCAGGTGGCGGCCGTACGCCTTGAGGTTGTCGGACACCTGCACCGCGAGCTCGCGGGTCGGCACCAGGATCAGCGCGCGCGGCTTGCGCGGCCCCTTGGGCGGGGTCTCCTTGGCCAGGCGCTGCAGCAGCGGCAGGCCGAACGCGGCAGTCTTGCCGGTGCCGGTCTGGGCGCCGCCCAGCACATCGTGTCCGCCCAGCACCAGCGGGATGGCTTCGGCCTGGATCGGGGTGGGGGTGGTGTAGCCGGTTTCGGTCAGCGCGCGCAGCAGCGCGGGCGACAGCCCGAGGGTTTCGAACGTGGTCATGCAAGGACTCCTGTGGGCCAGTCCACGTCCCGGCGGCCCGCGCATGCGGGCGACAGCCGATGGCCGTGACGATGGCGATGGACCCCGGAGCTATCCGTAAACCGCGCTGCGAGATCCGATGTGACGGCACCGGGAACGCCCGGGCACCGTGTCTGCGCGACGAAAGACGTGCGGGATAAGGACCGGAACGGCGCGAAGCGCCGACGGCATACCAGGATCGTGACCGGGTCCGGGGACCTTGGGTGGGCGACCGCGCTGCAGGACCCGCCCATTCTAGGGCACTGCGGCCCGCGGCGCCATCGTCGCGGACCGGGTCTGTGCGTTGCACAGCGCATATGGCACGCTGCGTCGGGTTCCCGTTCACGGAGTTTTCGATGGCCTCTGGTTCCGGCGCCCACGGCGGCGCGGTCACGCTCGGTCGCTGGCTGCTCGCCGCGGTCTTCATCGTCGCCGGCGCGCTGCGCCTGTGGGCGGCGCTGCGCGGCGCGCCGACCTCCGACACGACGCTGGCCTTCAGCCTGGCCCAATTGCTGGTGGGCGTACTGATCGTCGCCGGCTGGCAGCTGCGCTGGACCGCGTTGGCGGCCGTCGTACTGGTGCTCATCGATGCTCTGCTCTCGCATCCGTTCTGGGCGGTGCGCGCTGCCGCCCGCACCGGTCAGATGCTGCAGTTCCTGCAGCAACTGGGGCTGGCCGGCGGTTTCCTGTTGTTGTCGGCGATGGCGCCGAGGCGCTGACCGATGGCCGCCGACGCCCACGACACCACCGGTCAGTTGGTCCAACTGGTCGCGTTGCTGGGTGCAGCGGTCGTCGCCGTACCGCTGTTTCGACGGTTCCGTCTGGGCTCGGTGCTCGGCTATCTCGCCGCGGGCCTGGCGATCGGCCCGTTCGGCCTGGGCTGGTTCTCCGACCCACAGGCGATCCTGCATGTGGCCGAACTGGGCGTGGTGATGTTCCTGTTCGTGATCGGCCTGGAGATGCGGCCCTCGCACCTGTGGGCGTTGCGCCGGCAGATCTTCGGGCTGGGCGCCTTGCAGATCCTGCTCGCGACCACCGCGCTGACCCTGGTGGCGTATGCGTTCGGCTTCCCCTGGCCGGTCGCGTTCGTCGGCGCCGCCGGCTTCGTGATGACCTCGACCGCAGTGGTCATGCAACTGCTGTCGGAGCGCGGCGAGATCGCGCTGCCGCACGGCCGCAAGATCGTCTCGGTGCTGCTGTTCGAAGACCTGCTGATCGTGCCGTTGCTGGCCTCGATCGCGTTCCTGTCGCCGACGCCGGAGGCCGCAGCCGACGCGCCGTCGCGCTGGACGGCGATCGCGACCGGCATCGGCTCGCTGGCCGCACTGGTCGTGGCCGGCATCTACTTGCTCAATCCCCTGTTCCGGATCCTCGCCGCCGCGCGCGCGCGCGAGGTGATGACCGCCGCCGCGCTGCTGGTGGTGCTCGGTGCGGCCTTGCTGATGCAACTAGGCGGGCTGTCGATGGCGATGGGCGCATTCCTGGCCGGCGTGCTGCTGTCCGAATCCGCGTTCCGGCACCAGATCGAAGCCGACATCGAACCGTTCCGCGGCCTGCTGCTGGGCCTGTTCTTCCTTGGCGTGGGCATGGCATTGGATGTGGCGGTGGTGGTCGAGGACTGGCCGCTGATTGTCTCGGCGGTGCTGGCGTTGATGGCGACCAAGGCCCTGTGCATCTACGTCGTCGCGCGTGTCACCCGCAGCGGCCATCGCGAAGCGCTCGAACGCGCGGTGCTGATGGCCCAGGGTGGCGAGTTCGCGTTCGTGCTGTTCGCCGCCGCGGCCGCGAGCGGCCTGATCCAGGCCCGGGTCAACGCCACCCTGACCGCCGTCGTCGTGCTGTCGATGGCGCTTACCCCACTGGTGGTCCTGGCCGCTGGACGCTGGACAGCCCGCCGTGATCGGCCCTCGCTCGATGGCGTGGAGGCCGTCGCCGACCAGACCGGCAGCGTGCTGATCATCGGCTTCGGTCGCTTCGGTCAGGTCATGAGTCAGTCGCTGCTGGCCCGGGACGTCGACGTGACGATCATCGACACCGACATCGAGATGATCCAGAGCGCCGCCGACTTCGGCTTCAAGGTCTACTACGGCGACGGCACCCGGCTCGACGTGCTGCACGCCTCGGGTGCGCACAGCGCCCGCGCGATCGCGGTCTGCGTCGACGATCGCGATGCCGCCGACCGCATCGTCGAACTGGTCACCCACGAATTCCCCCAGGCCCGGCTGCTGGTCCGCGCCTACGACCGCGAGCATGCACTGAAGCTGGTCAATGCCGGCGTCGACGTGCAGGTACGCGAGACCTTCGAATCGGCGGTGCTGTTCGGCGCCGCTGCGCTGCGCGCACTCGGGGTCGACGACGACGAAGCCGATGCGATCGCCGCCCAGGTGCGCCGCCTCGACGCCGAACGCTTCGACCTGGAAACCGCGAACAACGACACCCGCGCCGGCATCCCGCTGCTGATCAAGAACACCGACGCGCCAGGCCCCAAGCCCGTGCCGTTCACCCGGCCGCGGCGCGAGGGGCGGTCGTTGAACGATGACCCCGCGCCTCCGCCCGCCGACCCGCACTGACAGCCGCCCGATACTCAGCACGGGCGACGATCGACCTCGTTGACCATGCGGAATCTGGCGATTGCCGCATGACCTTCGACACCCCCAGGCGCCCGGGGGCAGGCGTAGAGTGCGCGCTCACAGGGCGCCGTCCGGCGCCGCTCTCCCGGAGACTGTCTTGATTGCCATCGTTCCCAAGCGCCTGCTGCTGACCGGCGCCGTTGTGCTCGCGCTGTCCGCCTGCTCGGGCGGCCAGGACGCCGCGGCCCCCGCCGCCGACGCACCGCAGACGGCCCAGGCGCCGACATTCCATCTCGACGAGACCGCGCTGCCGCCCTACAACCGCTTCCTGATCGACGATCTGGACACGACCAAGAACGCCTGCGCCGACTTCGGCGGCTACGTCAACGGCAAGTGGCTGGCGGCCAATCCGATCCCCGGCGACCGCAGCTCCTGGGGCGCGTTCGAAATGCTCGACGAGCGCTCGACCGCGGTTCAGCACCAGCTCGCCCAGCAGGCAGCCGAACACACCGATGCGACCGGCATCGAGAAGCTGGTCGGCGATTTCTGGGCCACCGGCATGGACGAGGCCGCGATCGAAGCGCAGGGGCTGGCGCCGCTGCAGGGCGAACTGGCCGCGATCGATGGCCTGACCGACAGCGCGTCGATCGCGCAGTGGCTGCGTACGAGCGCGGCCAAGGGCCAGGGCTTCCTGTGGGGCATCGGCGCGATGCCGGACTTCAAGGATTCCTCGGTCAACATCGCCGCGACCGGCCAGGGCGGCCTCGGCCTGCCCGACACCACCTATTACAGCGCCGCCGACAAGGCCGGTATCCGCGAGGCCTACGTCGCCCATATCGCCAAGGTGCTCGAACTGTCGGGCGTGCCGGCCGAGCAGGCCCAGGCGCAGGCCAAGGAGGTGATGGCATTCGAGACCCGCATCGCCAAGGTCTCCAAGTCCCGCGAGGCGTTCTCGCGCGATGTCGGGCTGTACTACAACCCGATCACCGTGGCCGAGGCCGACAAGCTCACGCCGAACTTCCCTTGGACGACGTTCTTCGAGTCGCAGGGCGTCGCGGTGCCGCAGACGCTGTCGCTGTCGGTGCCCGAGTTCCACCAGGAAGTCGACAAGATGCTGGTCGACGTGCCGGTCGAGCAGTGGAAGGCCTACCTGCGCTTCCACCTCGTCGACGGGGCCTCGCCATACCTGTCGGATGCCTTCGTGCAGCAGCACTTCGCGTTCTACGACCGCACGCTGGGCGGCCAGAAGGAAATCGAGCCGCGCTGGAAGCGGGTGCTCGGCACGGTCGACAACGAGATCGGCCACGCGATGGGCCAGCTGTACGTGCAGGTCGCGTTCCCGCCGGAGTCCAAGGCCAAGATGGAGGCGCTGATCGCCAACCTCAGCGATGCGCTCAAGCAGCGCATCGAGCACCTGGAGTGGATGAGCCCTGAGACCAAGCGCAAGGCGCTGGCCAAGTGGGAGACGTTCGAGCCGCGCGTGGGCTACCCGGACAAGTGGCGCGACTGGAGCGGCTTGACGACCTCGCGCGACAGCTATCTGGGCAACGTGCTGGCGGCGACCGAGTTCAACTACAAGTGGGATCTGGGCAAGATCGGCAAGCCGGTCGACAAGTCCGAGTGGGGCATGCGCCCGCAGACGGTCAATGCCTCCTACAACCCATTGGCCAACCAGCTGACGTTCCCGGCCGCGATCCTGCAGCCGCCGTTCTTCGATCCCGAAGCCACCGACGAGATGAACTACGGCGGCATCGGCGCGGTGATCGGCCACGAGATGACGCACGGCTACGACGACCAGGGCGCGCGCTTCGGACCCACCGGCAACATGGAGGACTGGTGGACGCCGGAGGACTTCGCCGGCTTCAAGGCGCGGACCGGCAAGCTCGTCCAGCAGTTCAACGACTACCGCCTGCCGGATGGCCGTGCGCTCAACGGCAACCACACGCTGGGCGAGAACATCGCCGACCTGGGCGGCCTGGCGACGGCCTACGATGCAATGAAGAAGGCCACCGCCGGTACGCCCGACCCGATGACCGACGGCATGACCCGCGACCAGCGCTTCTTCCTGAGCTGGGCCACGGTGTGGCGCCGCAACTTCACGCCCGAGCAGCTGACCCAGCGGCTGGCGACCGACGAGCATGCGCTCTCGTCGTTCCGCGCGATCGGCGCGCCGTCCAACCTGCCGGCGTTCGCGGCCGCGTTCCAGTGCAAGCCGGGCGACCCGATGGTGCGCGACGGCGAGCGCCAGGTGGTGATCTGGTAACGCCCCGGCCAGCCCCGATCGGCTGACCAGCGAGGCCCGGCGGCGACGCCGGGCCTCGTCGTTTCGGGGCCATCGCGGCGTTGGCGGACGCCCGCCGACCGGCGCCGGGAACGCCGCGCGCGTCTGCACGTCGGCCTCTACGGCGCTTGCTAGACTTGCCCGCATCACGCCGAACGGAAGCTGCAATGTCGATCCATTCCCCCCTCGCCCGCCCGGCCCTGCTCGCCGCGTCGATCGCCCTGCTCGTGGGCCTGAGCACCGACGCCGATGCCCAACGCCGGCGCGCAGCCGCCCCCAAAGGTCCGCCGCCGGTCACCGCCTGCAGCGACCTGTACGCCGTCGTCAACAAGGACTGGCTGGCCGCCAACGTCCTGGTCGCCGGCCAGGGCACGCGCTCGGCGCTCGGCGAACTGCAGGCGCTGGCGCAACAGCAGCAGTACGACCTGCTCGATGCCGCGATGCAAGCGCCGCAGAACAACGTGCAGCAGTTGCTGGGCGATTTCTGGGCCAGCGGCCTGGACGAGGCCGCGGTCGAGGCGGACGGCGCCAAGCCGATCGCACCACTGATCGCGCGCATCGACGGCATCCGCCGCACCCGTGACATCGCGCCGTCGATCGCCGCGCTGCATTCGGTCGGCATCCCGGTGGTCTTCAACTTCGGTGCCGAGGTCGATGTGGCGGACCTCAATCGCAACATCGCCTACTTCGTGCAGGGCGGCCTGGGCCTGCCCGACCCGGCCTACTACAGCCGTGGCGATGCCCAGACCCAGGCGGTGTTCGCGCAGTACACGCAGTACGTGCGCAACATCCTGGCGCTGACCGGCACCACCGAGGACCGGCTCGAGGCCGACACCGCGCTGGTGCTCGACCTGGAGCGCCGCATCGCCGCCGCCTCCAAGCCGCTGGCCGACATCCGCGACCCGCGCACGCAATACGCGCTGGTCGACGTCGCCGGCCTGGGCAAGCAGTACCGTCGCCTGCAACTGGAGGATTTCCTCCAGGCGCAGCACGTGACCGCCACCCAGGTCTCGCTGGCCGATGCGGCGCTGTTCCAACAGCTCGATACGCTGGTCAACACGCTCAAGCCCGAACAGTGGAAGGCCTATCTGCGCTTCCATATCGGCAATGCGATGGCGCCGTACCTGTCCAAGCGCTTCCGCGATGCCGAATTCGATTTCCACGGTCGCATCCTGCGCGGCGAAGCCGCCCAGCCCGAGCGCCGGCAACAGGTGCTGGCGGCGATCAACCGCGCCGCCGGCCCGATGGTCTCGCGCGAGTACATCGGCCGCCACCTGCCCGACGCCACCCGTGCGCGCGCCGAGACGATCGCCGGCCAGGTGCGCGACGCGCTGGGACGCGGCATCGACCGCAGCACCTGGATGAGCGAGCCGACCAAGGCCGAAGCGCGCGCCAAGCTGGCGAAGCTGCGGATCGAAATCGGCGCACCGGTGCAGGACATCGACTACACCGTCCAGCCGATGGGCCGCGGCAGCTTCGGCAGCAACATGCTCATCGCCGCGACCTGGCGTCACGGCCAGGAAATGCGCCGCATCGGCCAGACCAATGCCGCCCGCCGCTGGGACGTGTTGCCGCAGACACCGGCGCTGGCCTACGACCCGGCGCAGAACCGGATCATCGTCTCGGCCGCGGTGCTGCAGGCGCCGGTGCTGGACATGGCCCAGGACAGCGCGGCGTACTACGGCACCTTCGGCGCGCTGGTCGGCCATGAGATGAGCCGCGCGGTCGACATCAAGGGCAAGTCGGTCGACAGCAACGACGCCCTGCGCACCTGGTGGACCCCGGCCGACGATGCGGCGTGGATGCAGGCGACCGACCGCCTGGTCACCCAGTACAACGGCTATCCCTATCCCGGCCTGGCCGGGGTCAACGTCAACGGGGCATTGACCCGCGACGAGAATGCCGCCGACCTGGCGGGCGTGGAGCTGGCCTGGGATGCGCTGCAGCAGGCCACGCCCGAGCTCGCCAAGCCGTCGCGCGAGGCGTTCTTCAACGCCTGGGCGCAGTTGTGGCGGCAGCAGTCGGCGGTCGATACCGCGACGCGCAACGCCGCGACCAGTCCGCAGGCCCCCGGCCAGTGGCGCGCCAACGGCCCGGTCGCCAACCTGCCGGCGTTCGCCGAGACCTTCCAGTGCAAGGCCAGCGACGCGCTCAATCGCAAGGCCGAGGACCAGGTCCGGATCTGGCGCTGAGCCGCGCTTGGGGATTGGGGCGTCGCACCCGACCAGCAAACGCAGACGCCTAGCCGAGCCGCGCTCGTCTCCGAAGCCGGGTTGCGCGCGCCATGGCCAAAACCGGGGTCAGAGTGCAGTTTCGCGACGCTAAATTGCACTCTGACCCCGGTTCTGCGGTTCTGGGCCCCGGTGTTGAGAAGCGCCAAAAAGAAGGCCGCACACTGTGCGGCCTTCTTCGTTTTCGAGCAGTGCGGTCGATCGAGGCACCCGCTTCTACGCATCCTCAATCACGACTTCCGAGACTGCCTCCCCGCTCACAGCCGCCGCACGTGACGGCGGCTGCGGTTGAACGGCGGGCGACCGCGCCAGTTCTGGATCAGCAGCCAACCGAACAGCATGCCGCCCAGGTGCGCGAAGTGCGCCACGCCCGAGCGCGTGCCGGTGATGCCGAGTACCAGCTCGACCAGGCCGTAGACGATGACCAACGTGCGCGCCCGCATCGGGATCGGCGGAAACAGCAGCATGATCCGCTGATTCGGAAACAGCATGCCGTAGGCCAGCAGCAGGCCGAACACCCCGCCCGACGCGCCGAGCGTGGGATAGGGAAACGCCCCTTGGGTCAGCGACCACGTCACCACGGCGAGCTGGCACAACCCGGCACCGACCACGCACACCAGGTAGTAGGTCACGAAGCGGCGCGTGCCCCAGGTGTACTCGAGCTGGGAGCCGAACATCACCAGCGCCAGCATGTTGAACACCAGATGCGCGAGATTGCGCGGATCGTGCATGAAGCCGTAGGACAACAGCTGCCACGGCTGGAAGCCCAGCCCACCGGCGTCGGCACCGCCCAGCGGCCAGAGCATGAACGGCGCGAGCAGGCCGCCGATCACCAGTTGCAGCAGGAACACCACGACATTGATGGCCAGAATCACTTTGACGGCCTGCGGCAACCTCGGGAACATCGGCACTCCTCGTTATGCGCGCCCATGATACCGGCGCGCCGTGTCGACTGCGTCGCCTTCAGTCGCGCGCGTCCGGTCCCCACAACGCCGCATCGAGCCCATCGTCGGCCGGCATGCGCACGCGCCCTCGCACGACCGCCACGCCTTCGGCGCGCAACAGGCGGACCTGCGCCTCGAAGCCGGGCGAGCCCTCAGGAAACGCGATGCGCCCATCGCTGCGGACGATGCGGTGCCAGGGCAGCGCCGGCCCGTCGTGGTCGCGCAACACCCGCGCGACCAGACGTGCCCGGCCCGGCAATCCGGCGCGACGCGCGATGTGGCCATAGCCGGCGACCCGCCCGGCGGGCACCGCGCGGATCGCATCCGCGATGCGGGCGTGCGGGTGCGAGTCGGGCGCCTTCGACAGCGATGCGGGCCGCTCGGCCCGCGCGATTTTCGCCCGGCGGCCGGCCGTCACACCCAGCCGAAGTGGTGGAACACCCGGAACAGGCCGTAGGCGATGCCGCCCGACATCGGGATCGTCAGGATCCAGGCCCAGATCATCTTGTTGACCACCGACCACTTGATCGCATTCAGCCGCTTGGCGGTGCCCACGCCCATGATCGCCGAGGAGATGTTGTGGGTGGTGGAGACCGGAATGCCCAGCGACGACGCGGCGAGGATCACCGACGCAGCGCTGGTCTCGGCCGCGAAGCCGTGGATCGGGTGCAGCTTGACCAGCTTGTGGCCCAGCGTCTTGATGATCCGCCAGCCGCCCGCGGCGGTGCCCGCGGCCATGACCAGCGCACAGGAGATCTTGATCCACAGGTCGATGTCGCCATCGTTGAGCGCGGCGTCGGAGGGATGCAGGAACGCCAGCCAGCCCGGCAGGTTGTCCAGCGTGCCCACGCTCTGCGCACTGACCAGGGTCAGCGCGACGATGCCCATCGTCTTCTGCGCATCGTTCATGCCGTGCGCGAAGCCCATGCCGGCGGCCGAGACGATCTGGCTCTTGCCGAAGAACGCATTGACCCAGCGCGGCCGCGCGATGCGCGCCAGCACGCCGCCGCTGCGCGCCATCATCGAGATCACGAAGAACAGCACGCCCATCATCAGAAAGCCGGCCGCAAAGCCCAGCACCGGCGAGCTGACCATCGGCACGACCACTTTCCACAGCACGCCGGCGCTCTGCCAGAACGGCGTCGCCGGCTCCGACCACACGACCACGTCGAAGTTGTTGGAGGCCGCTGCCAGCGCGGCGCCGATCAGGCCGCCGATCAGCGCATGCGAGGACGACGACGGCAGGCCCCACCACCAGGTGATCAGGTTCCAGATGATGCCGCCCAGCAGCGCGCACAGGATCAGCTGCGAGCCGACGTCGATCACCCCGGCGTTGATCAGGCCCGAGGAGATCGTCTTGGCGACCGCGGTCCCCATCAGCGCGCCGATCAGGTTCATCGACGCCGCCAGCCCGACCGCCTGCATCGGCGAGAGCACCTTGGTGGCGACGACCGTCGCGATCGAGTTGGCGGTGTCGTGGAACCCGTTGATGTATTCGAACACCAGCGCGGTCGCGACCACGATCAGCACGAGGGTCAGCATGGTCGGCAGCCCGTCAGGAGTTCTTGAGCACGATCTCGTAGGCCACGACACCCGCCTCGCGGCAGCGGTCGATGGCCTTCTCGAGGATCTCGAAGAACTCCTTGAGCAGGAACATCTGCAGCGGATCGAGCTTGCCCGAGTAGATGTCGCGGTAGAGCTCGAGCATCAGCCGATCGGCCTCGTTCTCCAGCGCACGCAGCTCGTCGTTGAGCGCCTTCATCGGCTCGAGCTTCATGCTGCGCAAAGTCTTGACCATCTTCACCACCACCGCCGATGCCTGTTCGAGCATCGCCGCGCGCGGCGCGAAGTCGATGTGTTCCAGGTGCTGGGTGGCCAGCGAGTAGCGATCGGCGAACTTCTCGATCTGCTTGGGAATCTTGTACAGCGCCGAACCGAGCGCCTCGATGTCCTCGCGTTCGATCGGGGTGATGAAGCTGTCGACCAGTGCCTGGCTGATCTTGTCGGAGGCCTCGCGCTCGCGCATGCGCGCCAGCTTGAAGGCATCGAGCGCGGGCTGCCGGTCGGCCTCCTTGAGCATCGCGTGCAACGCGATGGCGCTGTCGTGCGCGGCGACCGCCGCCTCCTCGAGCAGGGTGTAGAACTGGTTGCCTTGGCCGAAGATGGTTTGCAGGGAGAACATGCCGACGCCTTTGTCCGCGCACCCGCGGGGCCGGGCGCTTGCGCAAGGGCGAATTATGACGGCTCCGTGACGCCTGCGACCACCCCGGACGTGCCCGGGGTCGTCACGCGGCCACCTGTTATAGTCCGGCCCGCGCCCTCCTGCGCTGCCCGCCCCCCATGGACGACGACCCTAGACCGCCCTTCGCCCGCCGATGCCCGCGCCCGCCGGCCTTCACCACCGGCCACGGCCTGAACACGGGCGCCGTCGATGATTGAGCTGATCCTCATCGTCCTGGCGCTGATCGCCTGCAACGCGTTCTTCGCGCTGTCGGAAATGTCGGTCGTGACGTCCCGCAAGCCGCGCCTGAAGCAAATGGCCGAGCGGCGCGGCGCGCGCACGGCCCTCGAGCTGGCCCAGCACCCCGAGCGCTTCCTGTCGACCGTCCAGGTCGGCATCACGCTGATCGGCGTACTGACCGGCATGCTCGGCGGCGACGCGCTGGGCAGCGCCATCGGCAGTTGGCTGGCGTCGAGGCTGCCGGCGCTGGGCGCCTATGCGGCCACCGCCGGCACGGTGCTGGCCGTTGGCCTGATCACCTTCCTGACCATCGTGTTGGGCGAACTGCTGCCCAAGCGGCTGGCACTGCTGGCGCCCGAGCGGGTGGCCAGCGTGGTCGCGCTGCCGATGCATTGGCTGTCGCGGATCGCAACCCCGGCCGTGTGGCTGCTCAGCGCCTCGGTGCGCGGCCTGCTGCGGCTGTTGCGGCTCAACGACACCGAAGCGGCCCAGGTGACCGAAGAAGAGATCCGCATGCTGGTGAGCGAGAGCCACGAGCAGGGCGTGATCGACGCCGACGAACGCAACATGGTCAATCGCGTGCTCACGCTGGGCGACCGCGATGCCGAGACGCTGATGACGCCGCGCACCCGGATCGCCTGGCTCGACGTGTCGGCCAGCTTCGAAGAGAACCTGGCGCGGATGCGCGACACGCCCTACTCGCGCTACCCCGTGCTGCGCGGCAACGATGCCGACGTGGTGGGGGTCCTGGAGATCAAATCGCTGATCGACCGGCTCGATGCGGGGGCGTTCGACCTGTTCAAGTACCTGCGCGAGCCGCTGTTCGTGTCAGAGTCGACGCCGGCGATGAAGCTGCTGGAGATCCTGCGCGAAAACCAGCAATCGCTGGCGCTGGTGGTCGACGAGTACGGCGACATCACCGGCATGGTCACCGTCAACGACGTCATGGAAGCGGTGATCGGCCGCACCCAGAGCAGTGGCGTCGACGCCTCGCCGCTGGTCGTCACACGCGACGACGGCTCGCTGCTGGTCGACGGCAGCCTGTCGGTCGAGGCGGTCCGCGAGCTGCTCGGCGGCGGCACGCTGCCGGGTGAGGACGAACACCTGTTCCACACCGCGGCCGGCATGACCATCGCCCAGTTCGGACGCATCCCCAACGTCGGCGAGCACTTCGACGCCAACGGCTGGCGGGTGGAGATCGTCGACCTGGACGGGCCGCGCGTGGACAAGCTGCTGCTGCAGCGCCTGCCCGAGGCCGAGGCCGACAATGCGGCCTGACGGGCCTGCGATGCGTTCGCGCGAGGAAGCCTCGACCCGGGAACTGCTCGCGGCGATGGCGGCGGGCGATCCTGGCGACCAGTTGCGCTTCCGCGACCTGCTGGCCGGCCTGGACAAGCGCGTGTTCGGCATGATGCTGTTCGTCGCCACGCTGCCGGCCTTCATCCCGATCCCTGGGGTCGGCGGCGCGGTCGGCGGCCCGCTGGTGATCTTCGTCGGGCTGCAGCTGCTGATCGGGCTGCGTAAGCCGTGGCTGCCCGGCTTCATCGCCGAGCGCGGCCCGCACCGCAGCGCCGTGCAGCGGTTCGAGACCGTGCTCGAGCCCTGGTTCCGACGCCTGGAGCGGGTCAGTCGCCCGCGGCTGCCGGGCGTCCTCGACCATCGCGCAGCGACCATGTTCACCGGCCTGCTGCTGGTGCTGCTGGGAATCTTGCTGGCGCTGCCGATCCCGTTCACCAACTATGTCTTCGCCGTGCTGCTGCTGGCCTATGCACTGGCGCTGCTCGAACGCGACGGCGCCCTGCTGCTGGTCGCCTGGGCCGCTGGCCTGCTGGCGATCGGCGTGTTCGGCGTGCTCAGCGGCGCGCTGGCCGCCGCCGCGACGGATTGGATCGCGCGGCTCACCTAGCCCGGCAACGCGGCCAGCCGTTCAGCGGCCGCGCTCGCCAGCGAGCTGCGCCATGCGCTGAGCGTCGGCCAGGATGCCGCGCAGCAGCCGGACTTCCTTCTCGTCGAGCCCGGTGCGCACGAACAGCCGGCGCAGCTTGCGCATCGCCGAGTCCGGCGCCCGCCCCTTGTGGAAATCGATCGCCTCGAGCGTGTCGGCCAACTGGGCGAAGAAGCCTTCGAGCTGCGCATGCGGCACGGCGTCTGCCGACGCCGGCACGACCGCCTGAGGAGCGGAGGCCTCGCCCAGCAGCGCCAGCCGCAGCTCGTAGCTGAGCACCTGCACCGCGGCCGCGAGGTTCAGCGAGCTGTAGTCGGGATTGGCGGGGATGTGCACGGCCGCATGGCACAGCTGCAACTCCGAGTTCTCGAGCCCGGTGCGCTCGCGCCCGAACACCAGCGCGACCTCGCCGCCGGCCAGCGCCTGCGCGTGTGCCGCAGCCGCCGCCTCGCGCGGACGCAGCTCGCGCAATTGCACCCGACGGCTGCGCGCGGTGCAGCCGAGCACGAACCGGCAGTCGGCGACCGCCTCGGCCAGAGTGTCCAAGCGCGTGGCCGAGGCCAGTACGTCATCGGCGCCGGCGGCCATCGCGTCGGCTTCGACATGCGGAAACTTCTGCGGCGCGACCAGCACCAGACGGTGCAGTCCCATCGTCTTGAGCGCGCGTGCGGCCGAGCCGATGTTGCCGGGATGCTGGGTGCCGACGAGCACGATGCGCAGGCGCGCAGCGATCGTGGCGGGCGAAGAGTCAGGATTGAGGGGCGCTTGCATGCCGCGAATGGTAAACTGCCCGACCGGCCAAGCGCCGGCACTGCTCTTTTTCCCCTCGAACCCGCCCGCGCCCGGAGTCGTCCGCGATGCTTCAACCTGCTGTCAACATCATGGTCAAGGCGGCGCGTGCCGGCGGCAACGTCCTGCTCCGCAACATGCACAAGCTCGACGCGCTCAACGTCGTCGAGAAGGCACGGCTGGACTACGCGAGCGAGGTCGACGGCCTAGCCGAAGAGGCGATCGTCAAGGAACTGCGCCGGGCGCACCCCGATTACGCCATCCTCGGCGAGGAAGGCGGCGCCAAGCCCGGCCGAGGCGGTGCGAGCCGCTACACCTGGGTCATCGATCCGCTGGACGGCACCAGCAATTACCTGCGCGGCTTCCCCCACTGGTGCGTGTCGATCGCGCTGGTCGAGGGCGGCGAGCCACTGCACGGCGTGATCTTCGATCCGCTGCGCAACGAACTGTTCACCGCCACGCGCGGCGCCGGCGCCCAGCTCAACGAACGCCGCATCCGCATCGCCGACCGCAAGGACCTGTCGGGCGCGATGATCGCCACCGGCTTCGCCCCGCGCGAGCGCAAGCGTGCCGGTGCGCAGCTGCGCGCGGTCGACGCCCTGCTCGAGTCCGCCGAAGACGTCCGCCGCGCCGGCTCGGCCGCGCTGGACCTGGCCTACGTCGCCGCCGGCCGCTGCGACGCCTACTTCGAGGCCGGCGTGCACCCCTGGGACATCGCGGCCGGCGTGCTGCTGGTCCGCGAGGCCGGCGGTCGCGTCAGCGACTTCAAGGGCCGCGCCACCGGGCCGCTCAATGTCGCCTTTGCCGGCGGCCGCCCGATCCTTGCCGCCAATGTGCGCCTGATCGAACCGCTGCAGCAGGTGCTGGTGTCGTCGGGGTACGCAAAGGAATTCGACTGACCCATCGGGCCAGTCGCAGGATCCGCAGACGCGGATCCCAGCCCCCGGAAACAGAAAAGCCACGCATTGCGTGGCTTTTTCTTCGTCCCGGCCCGCACAACACCGGGGGCAAAACCCGGGGCCCAGCGCCAATTTGCCCCCGCCTAAAATTCCCCTCTCACCCCGTTTTTGACCCGGCCGCCGGCCTTACGGCCGGCGCGCCAGGGCCGCTTCGTCCTTGGCCTTGGGCAACAGGTCCTGCTTGGTGACGCGCAGCACGCCGTAGGTCAGCAGCGGACAGGCGATGAAGATCGACGACAAGGTGCCCACGACCGCGCCCATCATCTGCGTCAGCGCCAGACCTTCGAGCGAGCCGCCGCCGTAGAGGAACAGCGCCAGCACCGACAGGAAGAACACCAGCGAGGTGATGATCGTGCGCGAGAGCGTCTGGTTGATCGAGCGGTTGAAGATCTCCAGCGGCTCGGCCCGCACGCCGCGGAAGTTCTCGCGCACGCGGTCGAACACCACGATGGTGTCGTTGATCGAGAAGCCCATCACCGACAGCAGACCCGCAAGCACGGTCAGGTCGAACTCGCGGCCGGTCAGCGAGAACAGCGCGGCGACCACCAGCACGTCGAACAGCGTGGTCACGCTGGCCACGACCGCGAACTTCCACTCGAAGCGCACGCTGATGTAGAGCAGGAAGCCCACCAGCACGAAGATCGCCGCGTAGATCGCGTTCTTGCGCAGGTCGCCCGAGACCTGCGAACCGATTGCCTCGGTGCTCAGGATCCGGCCGGGATTGCTGTCGCTCGTCGCGGCCGCCAGCACCTGCTGCGCCAACTGCGTGTTGCCGTCCACGCTCGCCTGCTCGTCACCGCGCACGCGGATCAGCAGGTCGTTGCCGCTGCCGAAGGTCTGCACCTGGGCATTGGCGATGCCGGCGGTCTCGAGCCGCTCGCGCACCTCGTCGACGCTCACCGGTTGCTCGAAGCGCACGTTCACCGCGGTACCGCCGGTGAAGTCGAGCGCGAAGTTGAAGCCCTTCAGGCCGATCACCGCGATCGAGGCCACGAACAGCAGGGCGAACATCGAAACCCAGACGTGGCGCAGCCGCATGAAGTCGATGCGGGTATCGCTGGGAACGAGGGTCAACGGGAAAATTTTCATGGGGTCTCTCCCGTCAGATCGCCAGGGACTTGAGTTTCTTGCGCGGCGCGTAGATCAGCGTGACCAGCGCGCGCGAGACGACGATCGCGGTGAACATCGAGGCGATGATGCCGATCACCAGCGTGACCGCGAAGCCCTGCAGCGGGCCGGTGCCGAAGGCGTACAGCGCGATACCCGCGATGATGCCGGTCAGGTTGGAGTCGAAGATCGTATCGGAGGCCTTCTCGTAGCCGGTCACGATCGCCGCCTTGGGCGGCATCCCGGCCCTGAGCTCCTCTCGAATGCGCTCGTTGATCAGCACGTTGGCGTCCACCGACAGGCCGATCGACAACGCCAGACCGGCGAAGCCGGGCAGCGACATCGTGGCGCCGAACAGCGACATCACCGCGACCACGATCAGCAGGTTCAGGATCAGCGCCAGGCAGGTGACGATGCCGAACATGCGGTAGTACAGCATGAAGAAGATCAGCGTGAACACGAACGCGTAGAGCACCGCGGTCACGCCGCGCTCGACGTTCTCCGCGCCCAGGCTCGGGCCCACGACGCGCTCTTCGACGAAGTCCATCGGTGCGGCCAGTGCGCCGGCCTTGAGCTGGCGGGCCAGGTCGTTGGCCTCGTCGCGGCTCAGACCGGTGGTCTGGAACTCGCGTCCGAACACGCCGCGGATCGTCGAGGAACTGATCACGCGCTCGACGGTCCGTGCCGAACGGACTTCCTCGCCATTGACGACGCGCACCGTCGGGATGCGCTCGACGTAGACGATGCCCAGGCGCTGGCCGACGTTCTCCAGCGTGTGGTCGAGCATGCGCTTGCCGCCCGCGCTGTTGAGCGTGATGCTGACCGACGGCATGCCGGTCTGCTGGTCGGTCCGCGGATTGGCGTTGATCAGCTGGTCGCCCGAGACGAGGATGCGCCGCGAGAGCAGCAGCGGGCGGTTGTTCTCGTCGTAGTACACGCGCGAATCGGCCGGGACGCTGCCCGAGGCCACCGCAGCGGCGGCCTGGTTCTCATCGCCGGTCACCGCGCGAAACTCCAGCGTCGCGGTCGCGCCGATCAGGCGCTTGGCCTCGGCGGTGTCCTGCAGGCCGGGCAGCTGGATGACCAGACGGTCCTCGCCCTGGCGCTGCAGCACCGGCTCGGCGACGCCGATCGAGTTGATGCGGTTGGAGATCACGGTGCGGTTCTGCTCGACCGCGTCGGTGGCGATGCGGGCGATCTCGCTCTGCGACAGGCGCACGGTGATGCGGTTGCCGTCGACGGCGATCTGCGGGCCACTGCCGGCCACCCCCTGCCCCGACGCACTCGCCAGGCTGGTGGCGATGTGCTGGCGTGCCTGGGCGACGTTGGCACCCTCGTTGAGGACCACGCCGATGCTGTTGTCGGCCCGGCGCTCGACGCTCGAATAGCCGATGCGGTTGTCGCGCAGCACGGTGCGGATGCCGTCGGCGTAGCCGTCGACGCGCTTCTGCAGCGCGGCGGCCTGGTCGACCTGCATCACGAAGTGCACGCCGCCCTGCAGGTCCAGACCCAGCGACATCGGTCGGGCGCCGAAGCGCGACAGCCAGTCGGGGACGGTCGAGGCCAGGTTCAGGGCGACCGAATAGTTCTCCCCCAGCGCCGGACGGAGTGTGTCGGCGGCCGCGGTCTGCGCATCGGCATCGTGCAGGCGCACCAGCAGGTGGCTGTCGTCGACCTCGGTGCCGACCGGCGTCACGCCCGCGTCCTTGAGCAGGCCGTCCACCTGCTGGCGCAGCGCATCGTCGATGCGCGCCTCACTGGTGCTCGGGGTGATCTGTATCGACGGATTCTTCTGGTAGGCATTGGGCAGCGCGTACAGCGCGGCCAGCACCAGCACCAGCAGGATCAGGACGTATTTCCAGCGCGGGAATTCGAGCATTGGCTTGCCTCTGGCGCCGCGCAGACGGCGCCGGGAGAGTTGCCGGGGCAAGCCCCAGCAGAATCAGGAAATCAGGCCGACTTCAGGGTGCCCTTGGGCAGCACGTTGCCGACCGCGCCCTTCTGGACCCGGATCTCGACGCGCTCGGCGATCTCGACGGTGATGAAGCTCTCGCCGATGGCGCGCACGACGCCGGCGATGCCGCCATTGGTGATCACCTCGTCGCCGACCGACAGCTTGTCGAGCATCGCGCGGTGTTCCTTGGTCCGCTTCATCTGCGGGCGGATCATCAAGAAGTACATGATCGCGATCAGGATGATCGGGAAAGCCAGCGTCGACAGCATGCTCGGCGCGGCGGGCGCCCCGGCGGCGGCGTGGGCGGGGGCGATCAGCAGGTCCAGCAGATTCATCTGGGCATCCATCAGGGTCGAAAAGGCAGCAGGCGATTATGCCACGGCCGGCCGGAGGCGCAGGCCGGGGCGTGGACGGGGGTGAAAATCGGGCGATCCGAGCCGTCAGGCCCGGCTCAGGCGTCCGGATTCCCGGTCCGGGCGCGATAGAAAGACGCCCGGAACGCGGCGAAGGTTCCCGACTCGATCGCGGCACGCATGTCCGCCATCAGGCGCTGGTAATACCAGAGGTTGTGCAGCGTGCCCAGCATCGGCCCCAGCATCTCCCCACAGCGGTCCAGGTGGCGCAGATAGGCGCGGGTGTAGCCGCCGGCGCAGGCCTCGCAGCCACAGCCTTCCTCGATCGGGCGCAGATCCTTCTCGAACTTCGCGTTACGGATGCGGATCGTGCCGGTGGAGGTGAAGAAATGCCCGTTGCGGGCGTTGCGGGTCGGCATCACGCAGTCGAACATGTCCACCCCGCGGGCGACCGCCTCCACCAGATCCTCCGGGCGGCCCACCCCCATCAGATAGCGCGGACGGTCGCCCGGCAATTGCGGACAGGTGTGGTCGAGCATCGCGTTGCGCTCGGCCTCGGTTTCGCCGACCGCCAGCCCGCCGATCGCATAGCCGTCGAAGCCGATGGCCTGGAGTCCTTGCGCCGAGCGGGTGCGCAGGTCGTGGTGCACGCCCCCCTGCACGATGCCAAACAGCGCGGCGTCGTTGCCCTCGTGCGCACGCTTGGAGCGCGCCGCCCAGCGCAGCGACAGTTCCATCGAGCGCTCGACCACGCGCGGGTCGACCGGCTTGCCGTCGATCTGCACCGGCGGGCACTCGTCGAAGATCATCACGATGTCCGAGTCGAGCGTCTTCTGGATGCGCATGCTCTCCTCGGGCCCCAAGAACACCCGCGAACCGTCGGTCGGCGCCGAAAACGTCACGCCTTCCTCGGTGATCTTGCGTTTGTGCGCCAGCGAGAACACCTGGAAACCGCCCGAATCGGTCAGGATCGGCCCGTCCCAGCGCGCAAAGCCATGCAGGCCGCCGTGCGCCTCGATGACCTCCAGGCCCGGGCGCAGATACAGATGGAAGGTGTTGCCCAGGATGATCTGCGCGCCCAGCGCGCGGATCTGATGCGGCAGCACGCCCTTGACCGTGCCGTAGGTGCCGACCGGCATGAAGGCGGGGGTTTCGATGGTGCCGCGGGGGAAATCGATACGGCCGCGCCGCGCCGCGCCGTCGCTGCCGAGCAGCTGGAAGGACATTCTGGACATCCCGCTAGTATGACCGGTCCGTCCGCGCCCGCCCCTGACGCCATGGATCGCCGCCGCCCGTTGGCCGGATGGCGAAAGCGAGGCCTGGGACGCCTGGCCGACCGGCGCACCGGCAATCTGGGCGCGATCCTCCGCAGCCCCCGGGCCGCCGCGTGCGGCCCGGCGAGGCCCGCCCGCTCAGCCGGCCGGCTGCGCAGACGCCTCGGCGCTCCACAGCAGCATCGCATCGCCGTAGGAGAAGAACCGGTAGCGCGCCGCGACCGCATGCGCGTAGGCGGCGAGGATGCGCTCGCGGCCGGCGAAGGCCGAGACCAGCATCAACAGCGTCGATTCGGGCAGGTGGAAGTTGGTCACCATCGCATCGACGCTGCGGATGCGGTAACCGGGGAAGATGAAGATCCGCGTCTCGCCCGAGAACGGGTGCAGTTCGCCGTCGACGCTCGCGCTCTCGAGCGCACGCACGACTGTCGTGCCGACCGCGATCACGCGGCCACCGGCCTGGCGGGTGCGCCGGATCTGCGCGACCAGTTCGGCACCGACGTTGAGCCACTCGCTGTGCATGCGGTGCTGGCGGATATCGTCCACCCGCATCGGCTGGAAGGTGCCGGCGCCCACATGCAGGGTCACGTGACCGAAGGCCACGCCCCGCGCACGCAGCCGCTCGAGCAAGGCATCGTCGAAATGCAGGCCCGCGGTCGGCGCCGCGACCGCGCCGACCTCGCGCGCGAACACCGTCTGGTAGCGCTCGGCGTCGTCGCGCCCCGGCTCGCGCCGAATATAGGGCGGCAGCGGCATGCGTCCGGCCTGAAGCAACCAGGATTCGAGCGCGTCGCCGACCTCGAAGCGCAGGTGGTAGAAGCCCTCATCGCGCGACAGCACCTCGGCGCTGCCGCCACCGTCGAGCACGATCCGCCCCCCCGCCTTGGGCGCCTTGCTGGCGCCGATCTGCGCACGCGCCTCGTTGCCGGGCAGCAGGCGCTCGATCAGGATCTCCACACGGCCGCCGCTGTCCTTGTGCCCGAACAGCCGCGCCGGGATCACCCGGGTGTCGTTGAACACCAGAAGGTCGCCCGGCTGCAGCAGCTCGGGCAGGTCGCGCACGTGACGATCGTCGAACGCGCCGTCGGCAGGCGGCACGACCAGCAGCCGGCTGGCCGAACGCTCGGCCAGCGGCGCCTGCGCGATCAGCGCGTCCGGCAGGTCGAAATGGAAATCGGACTTCTTCAAGAGGCGCCGACGATCGGAAGGGGCGGCCATTGTAGGTCGAGGCGACGGGCGCGGTGGCGCCATGGGCGCCGGGTGGAGCGGCAGGCGTGGGACGTCTACCGTTCGAACTTGGTCGACAGAATGATCGACGAGGTCGTGCGCTCGACGCCCTCCAGGCAGCCGATCCGGTCGGTCAGCACGTCCATGTCGGCGACGGTCGGCACCACGCCGAGCGCGATCAGGTCGTAGGGCCCGCTGACCGAATGCAGCGTGCGCACCGCATCGATCGCGCGCAGCGCGGTCACCACCGGGGTCATCTGCCGGGGCCGGACGCTGATCATGATCTGCGCGCGGATGTGCCCCTGCTCGAAGTCGTCGCGCACCCGCACGGTGTAGCCGTTGATGACGCCGTCGCGCTCGAGCCGCTCGATCCGGCTCTGCACCGTCGTGCGCGACAGCCCGAGTCGTCGCGCGATCTCGGCGGTCGACAGCCGTGCGTTCTCGCGCAACAGCATCAGCAGGCGGACGTCGGCAGGCTCGCTGGACATTTTCACGAATAGATTCGGCGATGCGCCGAAATCCTAGCAGCGATTCGGCGATCCGTCGCTACCGGCCGACGGAATCGTCCAGATAATAGAAGGGACGTACCGGCTGGGGAGCCGGTCTCGCCTATCGTCGCGAGCCCGCGCCCGCCCACCGGCCCGCCTGCCGACCTGGGAGTCCACCGTATGTCCGTGACCCGTATCCTCGCCCCCCTGCGTGCCCATGGCGGCGCACGCCGCACGACCGGCCTGCCCGACGATGTCGTCGAGACCTACGCCGCGCGCCACCCCGCACTCGTCGAGGCGCTGCAGGCCGCCGCGGACGAGTACGCCCGGATCGGCGGCGAGTTCGCCGACCTGCTCGACCTCGACGAGGACGCCCAAGCCCGCACGGTGCAGGCTGGCTACGTCAACTTCTACCCCGGCGACGCAGTGAACCCCTACGTCGCGCTGGCCGCACGCGGCCCGTGGATCGTCACCCTCAAGGGGGCGGTGCTGCATGACTCGGGCGGCTACGGCATGCTCGGCTTCGGCCACACCCCCGCGACGATGCTCGAGGCGATGGCGCGGCCGGTGCCGATGGCCAACATCATGACCCCGCACCTGTCGCAATTGCGGCTCGACCGCGCGCTGCGCCGCGAGATCGGCCACACCCGCGACGGCGGCTGCCCGTACAGCCATTTCCTGTGCCTGAATTCCGGCTCAGAATCGGTGGGCCTGGCCGCACGCATCGCCGACATCAACACCCGCGTCCAGACCGATCCGGGCGGCCGCCATGCGGGGCGCACGATCAAGCGCATCGTGGTCAAGGGCAGCTTCCATGGCCGCACCGAGCGCCCGGCGCTGTACTCCGACTCCTCGCGCGCGACCTACAAGAAGTACCTGGCCAGCTTCCGCGACGAGAACTCGCTGATCACCATCCCGCCCTATGACGCCGACGCGCTGCGCCAGGCGTTCGCCGATGCGGACGCGAACGGGTGGTTCGTCGAGGCCGTGTTCCTGGAGCCGGTGATGGGCGAAGGCGATCCCGGCCGTGCGCTGCCGCCCGCGTTCTACGCCGCCGCGCGCGAGCTCACCCGCGCCCACGGCAGCCTGCTGCTGGTCGACTCGATCCAGGCCGGCCTGCGCGCGCACGGCGTGCTGTCGGTCGTCGACTATCCCGGGTTCGAAGGCCTCGACGCGCCGGACATGGAGACCTATTCCAAGGCACTCAACGCCGGCCAGTACCCGCTGTCGGTGCTCGCGGTCTCGCAAGACGCCGCGCAGTTGTACCGCAGCGGCGTCTACGGCAACACGATGACCGCCAATCCCCGCGCGCTCGACGTGGCCTGCGCGGTGCTCGAGCAGCTCACGCCCGAGATCCGCGCCAACATCCGTCAGGCCGGGCGCCGTGCCATCGAGCGGCTGGAAGCGCTGCGCGCCGAAGCGGGCGGCGCGATCACCCAGGTCCAGGGCACCGGCCTGCTGTTCTCTTGCGAGCTCGATCCCCGGTACAAGTGCTACGGCGCCGGCTCGACCGAGGAATGGCTGCGCGAGCGCGGCATCGGCGTGATCCACGGCGGCGCGAACTCGCTGCGTTTCACCCCGCACTTCGCGATCGGCGACGACGAACTTGCGCTGCTGGTGGACATGGTCGGCAAGGCGCTGCGCGAAGGCCCCCGCCAGACGGACGCCGCCGCGGCCTGATAAGGTCGGCGCCCCGCGCGGCCGGCACCGGTCTGCGTCCGCCCGGGCGCAGACGCGGCCACCGAGCCGTCCGATGCGCCCGGAGGACGTGCGCCGTCGCCATCGATCCGCGCGCTTTGCTTCCGACAGCGTGGTGACCATGATTCGACGTTCCGTCCTGCTCGCGCTGCCGTGCGCGGCGCTTCTTCTCTCGGCCTGCGGCCACGACAGCGCCACGCCGGCTGTGGAACCGCCGGCCGATGCCGTCCTGCTCGGCCGTCTGTTCGACGCGCGTGCCGGCACGGTGCTCGAACAGGGCGTCGTGGTGATCGCCGGTGCGCGCGTGCGCTGTGCCGGCGCGCGCCACACCTGCGCCTGGGACGACGCGGCCGCGCAACACGATTACGGCGACGCCCTGCTGTTGCCCGGACTGATCGACCTGCACGTGCATGCACGGCCGCATTTCATCGGCGCCTTCGTGCCGTCGGGCGTCACCACGATCCGCGATGCCGGCAACACCCTCGACATGCTCGCCGACCTGCGCGCGACGCCGGGTGCGCCGCGCCTGTTCGCGACCGGCCCGCTGCTCGACGGTGCGGTCAGTGTCCTGACCCCCGATGGCCCTGCGCCGTTCGATGCGGCGGCCCTGGGCACCCAGCCCGCGATCACACTGACCTCGCCTGACGACGCCGCCACCGTCGTCGACGCCCTGGCCGCGGCCGGCGTGGACTGGATCAAGCTCTACGAGCAACTGCCTCCCGCAGTCTTCGACGCCGCGACACAGGCCGCCGCGCGTCACGGCCTGCCGGTCATGGCCGATCTCGGCACGGTTCTGACGCGCGGGCTGTCGGGCGCCCATGTCGATGCGCTGCAGGCCGCCACCGCCGGCGTCGGCACGCTGGAACATCTCGGCGGCGCCGCGCTGGCGTACCAGCGACTGGGCGGCGATCCGGCCGCCGACACGCTGGATCCGGTCCTGCTCGACCGGATCGTCGCCGAGCTCGCGCAGTCCGTCGTCGCCCTGGTGCCGACGACGGCCAACGGCATCCAGTTCGCGACGCCCGACAGCCTGACGCGCGACGACCTGCCCGGTGCAGACCGCCTGGCCGTCGACGTCGCCGAGCACTGGTCGGCGCTGTCGGGCATCCTCGCCGAGCCTCGAGTGCAGGCCCGTGCGCGTGCCGACCAGGCCCTGATGGCCGCCCTGTTACCGCGCCTGCTGGCGGCCGGGGTCCGCGTCGGGGCAGGCTCCGACCTGCCCGCTGCGCCCTACATGCTGCCCGGTCCGGCGCTGCACCAGGAACTCGAGGCCCTGGTACGCATGGGCCTGACCCCGGTGCAGGCACTGCAGGCGGCGACCCATGTGGCCGCCGACATCCTGGGCCGGTCCGATCTCGGCCGGCTCGAAGCCGGTGCGCGCGCCGACGTGCTCGTCGTCAGCGGCGACCCACTGGCCGACATCCGCGCCACCCGCACCATCCAGGCGGTCTGGGCCGACGGCGCGCAGGTCGACCTGCCCCAGGCATGGGCATCGGTCGAGGCTGCGTTGCGCCTCGCGCGCGAGGCCCACGCCGCAGACGCCGAGGGCTGAGCCGGTAGACCATGCTGGCCGACAAGGCGTCCCGATTCGCAGCGGGGCCATCAACGGCCCCGCCCGTTCTCTACCGCGCCGCGCGGCCCCGGCCCTCGACTGGTCGCCTCAGCGCCCCGCAGCCTCGATCGCGTCACCGATCAGCGCGCGCGCGGCGGCGGCGTCGCCCCAGCCGTGAAGGGTCACAGCGCTGCTGCCCTCGGGCAGGTCCTTGTAGACGCGGAAGAACGCCTCGATGCGCGCGCGTTCGGCGGCCGGCAGATCGGCGAGATCGCGCACCCCGGCATAGGTCGGGTCGACGTCGTCGACCGGCACGCCGACGATCTTCTCGTCGGCCTGTCCGCCGTCGCGCATGCGCAGCACGCCCAGCGGCCGGAACCGGAGCAGCGCGCCGGGATGCACCGGCGCACGCGTGAGCACCAGCGCATCGAGCGGATCGCCATCGCCGGCACGTGTGCCTGGCATCGCGCCATAGTTCGCCGGATACACGACAGGCATCGACACGAAGCGATCGACGTGCAGCAGGCCGTCCTCGGCGCCGATCTCGTACTTGACCATGCCGCCGGCGGGGATTTCCACCACCAGCAGTGCGTCATGCGTCGACGGGTCGGGCTGGCGCGCGTGGACGGGATGACCCGCGGGGCCGGCCGCCCAGGTCGCTGCCCCCGCCAGGCTCAGCCCTGCCCCCAGCATCAGCGTGACCACCGCCATGCCGAAGCGCGTGCCTTGCATCGCGCTCATTCCCAGCACCGGTCGGCGCGACCCTTCAGCGAGCCCTCGCGCGTGCAGCGCCGCGTGTCGATTCTGCCATCCTCCCGTTCGACCAGCCGCTTGCGGCCATCGTCGTCGTGCAGTTCGAACGCGTCGTACAACCGACCGGTCGCCGTGCGCGCCTCGTAGCGCAGCACCGGGCCATCGACGCGCAGCACCTGGAACAGTTGGGTGTCCTCGGCGATCGGTGCCATCGTCGCCAGCGCCTGCGGCCCCAGGCGGTACTGCTTGGCGCCGGCCACGCTGACCAGGAGTTGTGGCGTATCGCCGTTCGCATCCAGCGCGCGGCGGCCGTAGCCGTGGTCGTGCCCCTGCAGCACCAGGTCCACGCGGTGCCTGCGCAGCACCGGGGCGAGGTGTGCGCGCAGCGACGCGTAGTCGCGGTCGGCGCGCAGTGCGTACAGCGGCTGGTGGATCTGCACCACGCTCCAGCGGTGCGGGTTGTCGGCCAGCACGCGGTCCAGCCACTGCGCCTGCGCCGGACCGGTCCCCAGATCCAGGATCGAGGTGCCGTCGAGCACGACGAAGCGCACGCCCTGGTAGTCGAACCAGTACGTCGTCGCTTCCACGCCGGGCGCGCCGTTGCGCGGCAATGCGAACGTCACCGGCCAGTGTGGCGACAGCACCCGGCGTTCCTGCGGTGTGTCCTCGTGCTCGTCGTGGAACTCGTGGTTGCCTGCCGCCGGCGCGGTTGCGATGTCTTCGGGCAGGCCGCTGGCGGCCTCGAACCACTCGGCCCACTCGTCGTCGTCGGCGCCCTGCCCGGCCCCACCGCCCGACACCAGATCGCCGGCGAACAGCGCCAGCTTCGCGTCCGGCGCCCAGCGCCGCGACTCGCGGATCACCCGGGTCACCAGCGCAGTGTTCTGGTTCTGGGTGTCACCGAAGTACAGCACCGTCAGCGGCGCGGCCTCTGCGGCCGCGGTGCGAAAGTGGAACCAGGGACTCCATGTGCCGTGGCCCTGCACGCGCCAGGCATACAGCGTATCGGGCGTCAGGCCGTCGACATCGGCGCGGTGCTGGTGCGCGACGCCGTTGCGCGTGTCCAGCGACTGGGTGGCGGCGACGATCGTGCGTGCGCGCCCACCCGCGATGTCCGGCGTGTCGTCGGCCGGCGCGATCTGCAATTGCGGCGCACGCACGCGCGCGTCGGTCCGCCAGGCCACCGCGAAGCCGGTCGCTGCGTCCTGCGCCGGCGAGGCGACGATGCGGTCCGGATACGCGCTCGCGGCATGCCCGCGATCGCCCTCGGGCACGCGGGTGTTGGGCTCAGGCTGTCGCGGCGCCTCGGCGTGAACCGCAGGCGCAAGCAAAGCCAGCGTGAGCAGCGCTGTACGCCAACACACAGACATGACGAGGCTTGCTCCCATGATCAGGACCGCCCGCACGCGGGCAGCGACAGCGCCTGCGCGATCGCGCGCCAGTCGAACGCGACCAACCCCTGGTCATCGTGCACCGCATAGAGCGCGCCGTCGGGGAAGTTCGCCGACGGTGCGTCGTGCAGCCAGATGCCATCGGTGTTGGCGACCGTCTTTCCGACCACGGCGCCGACGTGCGCAAGCGAGCGCCGGTCGAACAAGTGGAACGCGGTCCGGCCCTTGCCCTGCTCGGTCGTGATCCACCAGCCGCCGCCATCGGCGCAGGTCTTGAGCATGATGCCCTCGGCCTGCGCCTGGAACACATCGCGGCCGACCGTGCGCCCGGCGTAGCGGCCGGCCAGGTCGTAGACCTTCAGTTCGTTGGCATAGGTCTCGTCCTCCTCGGCGATCAGCAGGCGATCGTTCGCCGGGTCGCCCCAGATCGACTCGACCACCCGCAGTGCGCCGTCGGCCGTGGTGTCGCCGAAGGCGCCCAGCGCCTCCACCGCGAACGTCCCGCGATCGGGGCGCAGCGCATAGCGGTGCACGCGCCGGTCGAGCTTGTCGAGCGGCGGCAGCACATCGTGGCCCTGCGCATCTTCGCCATCGTCATAGGCGTCGGTGACATAGACCGTATACCCCTCGCCGGCGCGGTCGATCCACAGCCCGTACGGCTTGACCAGGTCCTGCGCGGCGAACGCGAGCACCGGCGCGAAGTCCGGCAGCCGCAGCACCTGCACGCGGTGGTTGTCGCGCTCGACGACGAACACGAGGTCGTCGATCACCGCGATGCCGTTGGGACGCCGGAACTGACCGGCCCCACCGCCCGAAGCGCCGAACGTGCGCAGCGTCTCGCCGCTCGCCCCGTCGTAGACGACCAGACGGTCGGTGGACTTCGCCGTCGCGATCACCAGCACCCGGCCATCGGGCGCGGCCCATGCCGCCGGCGAGTCGATGTTGTCCTCGGGGGTCAGCGCACTGACGAACGCTTCCTCGACGATCGGCAGGTCGCGTCCGGGCGTAGCCGGCGTCGCAGGGGCCTCGGCGCTCGGCTGGCCGGCGATGTTGGGCGCGGACGCAGAACAGCCTGCGATGCACAGCGCAAGCGATGCGATCGCCCACGTTCGGAAAGGGACGAAGGGAAGCCTTGTCATGGATCACCAGGAAGTCGTGTCATCGGGGACGCGCAACGGTCACGCGACGGTCATGCCGTATTGCGGCGACCGCGGATTGTGTGGACGGACGATGACACCGGCATGTCACTGCGATGGCGCACATGCAGCATCGCCATCATGAATCGGCAACACAACTGACCCAGACTTTTCGAAACGTTCCCGAGGCGCTCGTGAACACCGGCCTGCACCACGCCAAAGGGGGCGCGCAGGCCGACGCGCCCTTGCCACTTCCCGGAGTTTCGATGACATCGACCCAGACCGCGATCGCCGTGGCGATCGCCGCCGCGCTGTTCGCAGCCACCCCGTCCGCCGCCCATGCACAGACCGCCGCCGACGGCGTCGCCGCGATGGCCGGCACGCTCGTCGGTCAGGTCCGCGAGGCCTCGCGCGGCATCGCGCTGGAAGGCGCACTCGTCACCGTCGGCGGCCGTCAGGCCAGCACCGATGGCGAAGGCCTGTTCCGTGTCGTCGGCCTGCCCGCGGGCCGCCACACGTTGCGTGTGGATTATCTGGGCTACGGCGCCTACCAGACCGAGGTCACGGTCGGCGACAGCCGCGGCGCGCGTATCGAGATCGCGCTGACCAGCGCTGCCGGCGCGACCGACTTGGGCGTCGTCGAGGTCCGCGCCAGCCGCGATGCCCAGGCGCGCGCGCTCAACCAGCAGCGCACGTCCACTCACTACGTCAATGTCGTCTCGGCCGACCTGCTGGGCCAGTTCCCCGACAACAACATCGCCGAGTCCACCCAGCGCATTTCCGGCGTGTCGATCGAGCGCGACCAGGGCGAAGGCCGTTACGTCAGCGTGCGCGGTGCGCCAAAGGAATTCACCACCGTCTCGATCGACGGCGTGCAGTTGGCCAACCCCGATGCCGGCAGCCGCGGCGTGGAATTGGACACCATCCCGTCCGACGTGATTTCCGCGCTCGAGGTCACCAAGGCACTGACACCGGACATGGACGGAGACGCCATCGCCGGCAACATCAACATCCGCACCCAGAGCGCGCTCGACCGCGACGGACTGACCCTGCGCGCTTCAGTCGCCGGCGGCGCGTACCAACTGGGCGATGGCGACAACGCGCGCTACAACGCCACGATCGGCAACCGCTTCGGCGCCGACCGCAACATCGGCGTGCTGATCTCCGGCTCGCTCAGCAAGCAGGGCCGCTTCACCGACAACGTCGAGAGCCTGTACGAGCGCGTCGACGCGGGCTTCGCACCCACCGAGATCCAGATCAAGGACTACGAAGGCACGCGTACCCGCAAGGGCCTGACCGGACGCTTCGACATCCGCATCGATCCCGACAACCTGGTCTACCTGGTGGCCTCGGATGCGAACTTCGTCGACCGCGAGTTCCGCGACAACCTGACGATCGCGCTCGACCGGCACACCGCGGGCTCGGACGAAACCGCCGGCACCGCGCGCGCGACCTTCGACAAGGAACTGCGCGAACGCACCTACGACAAGACGATCCGGACCTACAACCTGGGCGGCGAGCATTATCTGGGCGAGACCTGGAAGCTCGACTGGCAAGCCTCGCGCAGCGAAGCCACCAAGGTCACCGATCCGCGTCAGCAGTACATCTTTCGCGCCACCGTGCGGCCGCAGCTCGATTACGACTACGCCAATCCCGACTTCCCGGTCTGGACGATCCGCGGCCGCGACGACGCGCCTGCCACCGGCGTGAACCTGCCCGAGGCCTGGTATGCGTTTCGCCGCTTCAACGACCGCTTCGAGTCCAGCGAAGAGGCCGAGACCGGCCTGCGGCTGGACCTGGCGCGGCCCCAGCCGTTCGTCGGCGAAACCGGCGACCTGCGCATCGGCGTGCGCGCCCGACTGCGCGACAAGCAGTTCGACGACGAGCGCTACCGCAATGGCAAGCGCGACGACTTCGACGCGCTGGGGATCGCCTACTCGGACATGCTCTGCGACAGCCTGTCCAACAACTTCGGTTACTTCCTGACCGGCCGGCGCTTCTGCCGCGACATCTTCGATCGTTACGCCGGACCACTGAAGGACAGCGATGCCTACAAGCGCCTGATTCCCGATTCGCTGACCGGCGACTACCGCGCCGAAGAAAACGTGTACGCAGGCTACGCGCGCCTGGACGCGACCTGGAACGCGCTGACGATGGTCGCCGGCGTGCGCTACGAGCGCACCGAGACCACAGGCATGGCGACCGCATTCGACGAGGGCACCGGGGTGGCCACGCCGGTCTCGGCCGGCCGCCGCTACGGCAACCTCCTGCCCAGCGTGCACCTGCGCTACGAGCTCGGCCCAGACCGCATCGTGCGCGCCTCGTACTCGACCGCGCTCAACCGCCCGGACTTCATGCACACCGCGCCCTACCGCATCCTCGGCGAGGCCGACGACCGCAACGTCATCGCCATCGAAGAAGGCAACCCACTGGTGCGCGAGGCCTATGCGCACAACCTCGACCTGTCGTTCGAGCACTATCTGCGTCCCCTGGGCCTGGTCTCGACTGCGCTGTTCTACAAGCGCATCGAAGACCCGCTGTTCCTCGCCTCACACGACGAGGCCACCAGCGGCGGCCAGACGCTGCGCATCACCCGCGCCGAGAACGGCAAGCGCGGCCGGATCTACGGCGCGGAACTGACTTGGCAGCAGACCTTCGACCAGTTGCCCGGCGCGCTCGCGGGTCTGGGCGTCTACACCAACTACACCTACGCCAAGTCCGAGGCGCAGTTGCCGTTCGACCTGGGGGAAACCGAACTGCCGGGCACCTCGCGCGACAACTACAACATCGCATTGACCTACGCACGCGCGGGTCTGGATGCACGCCTGGCGTACAACAAGCGCTCACGCTTCATCCAGGCGTTCGACATCAGCAATCCCGAACTGAACATCTACTGGGACGACCGCGCGAGCCTGGATTTCTCGGCGAGCCTGGCGCTCGGCGCGGGCTGGCGCGTGTTCGGCGAGATCAACAACCTGCGCGACACACGTCAGGTCCGCTTCCAGGGCCAGCGCAACCGGGTGCTGGAGATGGAGGGGTTCGGCCGGTCGTGGCTGGCGGGCGTGCGCTACCAGTTCTGATCGTCCGGCGCGGCCGCGGCGTCGCCCTGGGACCGGACCGGCGCCGGCTCTCGGGGCGGACCCGGCGCCGCGCGTGCCCTATCCTGTCGGCATCGCCCGCTCGTTCCCGATGCCCATGAAGATCGTCGAAGTCCGCCACCCGCTGGTCCAGCACAAACTCGGACTGATGCGCCGCGCCGACAACAGCACCAAGACCTTCCGCGAACTGTCCGCCGAAGTGGCCACGTTGCTGACCTACGAGGCCACCTCGGACCTGGAAACCGAGGACGCCACCGTCGATGGCTGGGCCGGCGCGGTGCAGGTCCGGCGCATCAAGGGCCGCAAGATCACCCTGGTGCCGATCCTGCGCGCAGGCATCGGCATGCTGCCCGGCGTGCTCGAACTCATCCCGGCGGCCAAGGTCAGCGTCGTCGGCATCAAGCGCGACGAGGCCTCGCTGCAGGCGGTGCCCTACTACGAGAACCTCGTCGGCGACATGGCCGACCGCACCGCGTTGATCCTCGACCCGATGCTCGCCACCGGCGGCACGTTGATCGCCACTGTGGCGATGCTCAAGGCGGCTGGCGCCAGCCGCATCAAGGGCCTGTTCCTGGTCGCCGCGCCCGAGGGGCTGCGCGCACTCGAGGCCGCCCATCCCGATGTCGAGGTCTACACCGCCTCGATCGACCAGCGCCTGGACGAACGCGGCTACATCCTGCCCGGGCTTGGCGATGCCGGCGACAAGATCTTCGGCACCCGCATCGACTGAGCGGCGCGCCGCGCGTCGGCGCCCTCAGCCCACCTCCGGCCAGTGCCGAAGGATGTCTGGCGACACAGCGACGCGCCGGCACGCACGCGGGGCGATGCCGTCGGGCAGCGCCATGCGCAACAGCGGCGCCAGGCCGCGCAGCACGCATGCACAGACGCGGTTGTGGAGCCGCTGCAGCGGTGTGATCTCCAGCAACGCCTCGGCCCAGCGCGGCAGCAGCGCGGCACCGGCGCCGATGAACACCCCGCGCAACAGCGCTCCGCCCGGCACTGGCAGGCGGATCCCGCGCAGCACCGCCAGCACCTCGCGCGAACGCGCGTCCAATCGCAGTGCCGGGCGCACTTGGGCGAAGTACTCGACCATCGCCGCGCCGCTGGTCGGCACCTTGCGTGCACCCAGCGCCTCGGCCACGCGGCGCGACTCGTCGTAGTAGCGGTCGTCGATCCCGTCGGGCGTGGGCAGTCCGGCGTAGGCGCGAAACCCCTGCAGGAACGCATAGGCTTCGGTCGCATGCACCCAGGTCAGCAGCGCGGGATCATCGGCCGCGTACGGCGCACCATCGGCGGTGGTGCCGCGCACCTGGTGGTGAATCGCCGACACCCGCGCAATCAGCCGATGCGCCTGCGCGGTGCCGGCATACGTGGTGCCCGCGACGAAGGCGGTGGTGCGGCGCAACCGCCCGATGAGATCGGTGCGGAACTCGGAGTGGTCCCACACACCGGCCAGCGCGCGCGGATGCAGCGTCTGCAGCAGCAGCGCGCACAGACCGCCGGCGAGCATGCCCGGAAAATCGGCATGGATTCGCCAGGTGACCGTGTCTGGACCGAACAGGCCCGGGTCGCCTGCCGGCGTGTCGTAGTCGATCCCGCTCTGCCCGCGCGGGAACACGCCCAGCACCCAACGACGGAGTGCGGCGGTCAGCGGTGCGGCAAAGCCAGGGCGGGATGCGTCCATGCCCGACAGGCTATCGAGCCAGCGTCGACGACAGCGTCGATGCCGATCATGCCGCATGCGACGATTCACATACGTCGCCGACGCGTCCACGCCCGTCCGCGCCGCTCCGTCAGCCAGGGGCCCCGGCCCTCAGCCAGCCATGCCGCCTCCCCTTGCCGACAGGACCGCTTCGCCATGCCCGCTCTTCCGTTTCCCGCCCCGGCCGCGTCGTTGCGCGCGCGCCGTGCCCCGCTCGCGCTCGCACTGCTGGCCTGCATCGCCGTGGTGCCCGCACTCGCCCAGGACGCTACGCCCGACACGCCGACGCGCACGCTCGACACCGTGCTGGTGACCGCCGACGGCTCGCAGGTCGAGCTGCCGCCCGCTTACGCCGGCGGCCAGGTCGCCACCGGCGGGCGGGTCGGCCTGTTCGGCAACCTGGACCTGATGGATACGCCGTTCAACAGCCTCAACTTCACCGCCGAGCTGATGCGCGACCAGCAGGCGCGCAGCGTCGCCGACGTCGTGCAGAACGATCCGGCGGTGCGGGTCGCGCGCGGCTTCGGCAATTTCCAGGAGTTGTACATCGTGCGCGGCCTGCCCGTGTACTCCGACGACATGAGCTACAACGGCCTGTACGGGCTGCTGCCGCGACAGTACGTCGCCGCCGAGTTCCTGGAGCGAGTGGAGGTGTTTCGCGGCGCCAACAGCTTCATCAACGGCGCGGCGCCTGGCGGCAGCGGTATCGGCGGTGCGTTCAACCTGGTGCCCAAGCGCGCCGGCGACGACGATCTGACCCGGCTGACGCTCGGCTACGAGAGCAACGGCCAGGGCTATGCCGCGGCCGACGTGTCGCGTCGCTTCGGCGCCGACCGCGCCTGGGGCGTGCGCGCCAACGCCGTGCGCCGCGACGGCAACACCGTGCTTGACGAAGCCCGCGAACTCGGCGTGCTGGCGCTTGGCGTCGACTACCGCGGCGAACGCGCGCGCTTCTCGGCCGACCTGGGCTGGCAGGACCACCGCATCGACGCCCCACGGCCCAGCGCCACGCCCACCGGCTTGATCCCGAAGGCGCCCGCAGCCGACGTGAACTTCGCCCAGCCGTGGACCTTCACCGACGAGGAGGACCTGTTTGGCGTGGTCCGCGGCGAGGTCGACTTCAGCAAGACCACGACGGCCTGGGCCGCGGTCGGCATCCGCGACAGCCGCGAGCACAACGTGCTGGCCAACCCGCGGGTGGACACCGCAGGCGCCCTGACCGCATCGCGCTTCGACAATGCCCGCGAGGACCTGCTGCGCACCGGCGAGGTCGGCCTGCGCACCGAGTTCCGGACCGGCGCGGTCGGCCACCGCGTCAGCATCACCGGCGCGTTCTTCGATCTCGACTCGCAGAATGCCTTCGCGACCGGCACACGCCGCCCGGTGGGCTCGCTGTATGCGCCGGTTGCGACGCCGCTGCCGCCGACGCGCCCCGCAGTCGGCGACATGGCCGATCCGCTGACCACCAGCCGCACCCAGACCGCGAGTTATGCGATCGCCGACACGCTGCGCCTGGCCGACGAGCGCGTGCTGCTGACGCTGGGCGCGCGCCGGCAGACGCTGCGCCAGTCGAGCTACGACCACACCACCGGCGCCCCCCTCGACCGGTACGACGACAGCGCGGTCACGCCGGTGGCAGCGGTCGTGTTCAAGCTCGGCCGCCAGGTCTCGCTGTACGCCAACTATGCCGAAGCGCTGCTGCCCGGCCAGACCGTCGCGCAGACCAGCGCCGACGGTACCCCGATCGTCAACGCCGGCGAGATCCTCGACCCGTTCCGCTCCAAGCAGTACGAGGTCGGCGCCAAGTACGACGCCGGCGGCTGGGGTGCGAGCGCCGCGGTGTTCCGCATCGCCAAGCCGAATGCGATCGAGCAGGACTACCGGGTCCGTGCCGACGGCGAACAACGCAACCAGGGTCTGGAGCTGAGTGTCTACGGCCAGCCGGCCGACGGCCTGCGCGTGCTCGGCGGGCTGACCTGGCTCGACGCCACACTGCGCCGCACCCAAGGCGGCATCAACGAGGGCAACGACGTGATCGGCGTGCCCGACGTGCAGGCCAACGCCGGCATCGATTGGGATGTTCCCGGCGTGGATGGGCTCACGCTCGATGCGCGTGCCGTGCACACCGGCCGCCAGGCGGCGCGCGCAGACAACGCGCTGGAACTGCCGTCCTGGACGCGGTTCGACCTGGGCACGCGCTACGCGTTCGAGGCCGGCGGCCGCGACTGGACGCTGCGCGCGCGCGTGGACAACGTCTTCGACCGCGCCTATTGGGCTTCGACCGGCGGCACCTCGGGTGCGAACTACCTGGTGCTGGCGGCGCCGCGCACGGTCACGTTGTCGGTCTCGCTCGCGCTGTAATGCCGAACGACGAAGGGACGCCGCGGCGTCCCTTCGGATGTCCTGCGAACGGCGGCGGCGTCCTGCGACCGGGACGCCGCCGACGACGCGGGATCACTCGAGCGGAATGCGGACCACGCTTTCCAGTGCGCTGGCGGTGTAATCCTTGTTGAAGGGCGCCTTGACCGTCACGTACAGCGCCTTGCCGTCGGGCGCGATCTCCAGGCTGTTGGGATTGGGCGGCAGCGTCCAGGTCCGACGCACGGCATAGCTGTCGGCGTCGAGCTCGCTGACCGTGCCCTGGTCGCGATGGGTCACATAGAGCGCCCTGCGCGCAGGATGGAGCTTGATGCCCATCGAATCGCCGACCGGCAGACTGCGCTCGACCCGGCCGGTGCGTGTGTCGAACACCAGCACTGTGGCGCCCTTCGAGTGGTCGGTGACGAACAGGCGGTGGGTGGCCGGGTCGTGGGCAAGGTTGAGCAGCAGGTACTCTTTCCCGTCGCCGGGCGTCCAGCGGTGCTGGATGGTGTGGGTCGCCGTGTCGATCACCAGCACCTCGCCGTCCCCGTTGGCGGAGTACAGGCGGCCGGCCGCCGGATCGAGCAGCAGCCCGGTGACCCACTTGCCGGCATCGCCGATCGTGGCGCGCAGCGTCAACGTGGCCGCGTCCACCACCCAGATCAGCCCCGGCGCGCCGACGCCGCCGATATACAGCGTGCCGCTGGCCTCGTCGAGGATCACCTGCCGCGGCCCGTAGTACGTGCCGTCGGACGCCTTGTCCTCGAAGCGCAGCCGGCCCTTGACCTCGCCGCTGGCCGCATCGATCGCAGTGAGACCGCGCTCGACGCTGTTGGTCACGTACAGCGTCTCGCCCTTGGCATCGGTCGCGATGGCGAAGTTGCGCAGGTCCGTATGGGTCTTGCCGCGCGTCTCCAGCGTGACCGGATCGAGCCGGTAGATCACCCCGCCCTTGGTGTCGGGCGCGGCTTCCGCGGACGCCACGAACAGGGCGTTCGCGGCTTGGCTATAACGCGCTTCGTAGACACCGCGCGCGAGATCGCGACGCAGCGCGCCATCGGGCAACGCCGTCGCGGCCGCGGCAGGCGTTGCGACTGCCGGCGCCTGCTGGGCATGCGCAAGCGACGACAGGCCGAGCGCGAGCACAATCGCGGCGGTCAGCAGGGAACGGGGACGGGAGGACGGCATCATGGGCATGGACTCGGCTGGGCAGGAGGACGGCGCCCGCTCGGGGCCTCCGGCCGGCATCGAGTCGCCGGAAGCATGCCCCGGCGATCGGCCGGGACCGTATGCATCGTTGACCGGCTTCGGATCACGACGCCCCTTTGTCGGGAACGATTCTCATTCTCTCAATGAACCTCGACCTTGTCCATCCCGGTGGCGATCACCGCAGTCGCAGCGGCCCGACCGCATCGAGGACGCGGGCATCGTGGCGGCCGTCGCCGCCCCCGAAAGCCGACGCACTCGCCTCCGGCCGTAGCGGACGGAAGCCGTCGTCGTAGTCCCAGGTCACCGCGTGCACGCGTGCGCCGGTGAGCGTGGCCGGATCGCCGAGCGACGAGGCCGGCAGCGTGAACCGGATCGTCGCCGCCTTCGGGTCGACCTCGATACGTGCCGGCTGCGCCTGGGGCGTGCCTTCGGCGTCGGCATCAGCGCCCTGCGCCGAGAACAGCGCGTTCGACCAGCCGTGCGCGCGGATGCGGTAATGCCAGCGCATCCCGTCGGGCAGGCGCGCATTCTGCTGGGGCATCAACTCGCTGCCGCGTGCGCGATCGGGCAGTTCGATGAACACCACCGGCGCGACATGGTCGAAGCCGTTGGGCGGATTCCAGCCCTGGGTGACGCTGGCCATGCGCAGGGTCACGCGCAACGCACCGCCACTGGTCTCCACGTCCATCGCGCGCAGGTCGCCCTGCCGCTGCGTACGCCACTGGCCGCCGAGGGGATAGACCACGCGCCCGTCCAGGCCGTGATCGTCGCCGGCCGGATCGTCCGTGCGCGCAGCCGCCCGCCATCGGCGCTCGACCCGGAACGGCTGCGCTGTCGAGACAGTCCGGTCGGTCTCGCGCCACAGCACCAGGCGATGCGTGCGTGCCGGATCGATCCAGCTGTCGGTGCGCAGCGTCGTCGTCCAGCGACCATCGGCACCGGCCACGACCCGCGGGGCACGCTGCAGATCGCCGTCGACCACGACCTGCAACACGTCACCGGGCGCGGCGCGTCCGCGCAGCACCACGTCGTCGCGCCACGGGGTCGGCGGCAAGGTTTCGATCTTCGGCGCCGTGCCCTGCGGTGCCTCCGGCGGCGCCTCGCTGCCGCGCTGCCGCCAGACCAGGCCCGCACGCGGCGGCAGCACCAGCGTCAGCCGGCCATCGGCGGCGACGGTCATCGGCGCAGGATCGCCATCGAGCCCGAACACGCCCTCCAGCCGCGTCCCGGCCGGCAGCCCGGTCTCCAGCGCATCGACCAACACCGGCGCATCGGCCGTGTTGAACGCGACCAGCGCGAGCGCGTCGTCGCGGCGGGTGGCCCACACCAACGCGCCCGGCCCGCCGCCGCTGTCGCGCAACACCTCGGGCACGCCGCGCGAGAACAGCCGATCGTCGAGCCGCAATGCCGACATCGCGGCGATCTCGCGATACAGCGGTGCGGCGGTGTCGAACGCATCGCCCTGCGCGCCGACGCCGCCAGCGAACATCGCCGTGCGGCGCCCCGTGAACCCCTGCTCGGTGCCGGCGTACAGCGTGGGAATGCCCGGCAGGGTCATCATCGCCAGCAACGCCTGGCGCAGCGCACGCGTGTCGGCGCCGGCCAGGAACCGGTCGACGTCATGGTTGTCGACGAAGCTCGGCATCCAGTGCAGGCGCGGATGCAGCGCGACCATGCTGGCGATGCGGTGGCCGAGCACCGCGGTCGGCTCGCCGCGCGCGAACACGTCGCCGAGGCTGCCGTAGAGCGGGAAGTTGATCATGCCGGGCAAGCGCTCGCCGCCGGACTCGGTGCGCATATAGGCCTCGAGCCGGCGCGCCTGGCTGTCCTCGAATGGCTTGTCGATCGCAAAGCCCTCGCCGAAGACGTGGAAATCCTCGCGCCCGGTCGCGCGCGCCACCGCAAAGATCCCCGGCGCATCGCGATCGTCGGCATGCAGGAAATCGTCGAAAAAGTCCGCCGGCACATGCAACGCGGTGTCGACACGAAACGCGTCGACGCCGACATCGCGGATCCAATCGCCGTAACTGCGCCTCAGCGCGCGGCGGACCTCGGGGTGCTCGGTGTTGAGGTCGTCGAGGCCGGCGAGCTGATAGGTCAACTCCTGCGTGCGGTCGGTGAAATCGACGATATCGGGCGTCCAGTGGTAGATCGCATCGCGGCGCTGCGCCGGATCGCGCGCGTCGTTGCGGTCGAACGGCGGCTGCACTGGCGCCTGGCGCCCGCGCGCATCAGTGAAGCGCACGAATCCCGCCGCCGGATCGTCCGCGCGCCAGCCACCGGGATAACCGAAGTAGTTCGCGGTGTGGTTCACCACGATGTCCTGGATCAGGTACATGCCGCGGCCGTGCAGACCGCGCGACAGGGCGCGGTAGTCCTCGCGCGTGCCGAAGTGCGGATCGATGGCGGAGAAGTCGTCCGCCCAGTAGCCGTGATAGCCACCGTAGCGTGTCGCCTCGTTCCACCACTGGTGCGCCACCGGCGGGGTGATCCACACCGCCGTCGCGCCCAATCCCTGCACGTAGTCGAGCCGACGGGTCACACCGGCCAGGTCGCCGCCGCTGTAGCGCGCCGGGTCCTTGGGATCGTACTCGCCGGTGCCCTGGTCGTTGTTGGACGGATCGCCGTCGTCGAAGCGGTCGATCATCAGGAAGTAGACGATCTGGTCGCGCCAATCGGGCGACGGCACGTGCAGATCGCCCGCGCTCGCCGCACCGGCAATCAAGGACAGACACGCGAGCGCGATGCCCCGCACGCACGCGCGTGTGCGCCGTTGCATGTCACCGTTTTCCATCGCCACCTCCCAGTGCCATCAATGCCACATCGTCGACGAGCGCCACCGCGATGCGCCATGAATACGTATGCAGTGCGCCGCCGCGTCCGAACCCCGGCACTACCATGGCCGCCAATCGCGGAGCGTGGCCGATCGATCCTGTTCCAAAGCGGACGGCACGCCCCGAACACCTGCCTGCTGGACACCCTTGGGAGGGGAGATGTCGAAGCTCGATCGCAACCTGCTCAGCGTTGCGCTGTCGTCCGCACTGCTGATGCTCGCAACCGGCGCACACGCGCAGACCACCCCATCCACCGACGTGACCGACGACGCCTCGACGCAAGCCGGCGACGCCGTGCAGCTCGACAGCGTGCGCGTCACCGGCATCCGCCGCGGCATCGAACGGTCGATGGACACCAAGCAGGCCGAGGACACCATCGTCGAGGCGATCTCGGCCGAGGACATCGGCAAGCTGCCCGACACCAGCATCGCCGACTCGCTGGCGCGCCTGCCCGGCATCTCGGCGCAGCGCTTCGGCGGCCGCCCGCAGGAACTCAACATCCGCGGCTTCGCCGGTGACTTCTCCACCGCACTGCTCAACGGCCGCGAGCAGGTGAGCTTCGGCAACAACCGCGGAGTGGAGTTCGACCAGTACCCGTCCGAACTGATCAGCCAGGTCGTGGTGCACAAGACCACCAACGCGCAGCTGGTCGGTCAGGGCCTGTCGGGCACGGTCAACATGAAGACCGTCCGCCCGTTGTCGTTCGGCGAGCGCGCGATCGCGGTGAACGTGCGCGGCGATATGAACAAGCTCGGCGACGACAAGGAATACGGCAGCCGCGCCAGCATCTCCTACATCGATCAGTTCGCCGACAACACCGTCGGCATCGCCCTTGGCTATGCCCGCCTCGACAGCCCGAACCTTGGCCACCAGTTCGAGTCGTGGAACTTCAACAAGGAGTACGCAGGCTACGAGGGCAACGCCGTGCTCGGCGGCACCGCGGCCTACGCGATCGAAGGCAGCAACCGCCGCGACGGCTACATGGCGGTGCTCGAGTTCCAGCCCAACGAACGCCTGCACTCGACCATCGACCTGTTCTACTCGCAGTTCGATCGGCAAGAGAACAAGTACGGCCTGCAGACCGGCCTGGCCTATGGTCGGGCGACTCTCGACGAGGCCACGTTGAGCCCCGACGGCACCACGATCGATTCGACCTGGTCGCAGATCGCGCCGGTCGTACTGCGCAACGACAGCAACACGATGGACGACCGCCTGCTGTCGTTCGGCTGGAACACCGAACTGGAGGTCAACGCGAACTGGACGCTGACCACCGACGTCAGCCATTCGCGCGCGCGCCGCGCCGAGCAGCTGTTCGAGATCTACGCCACGCCGCCGGCCGGCGTCACCAGCTCGGGCCGCTATGTGTTCAATCCCGAAGGCTGGTACGACATCGACCTGGACTACGACCTGGGCGCGCCGGGCGGTTTCGTCCTGCGCGACCCCGACCGCTGGGGCGGCGAGCGCGACCAGGCCGGCTACCTGAAGAACTTCGAGGTCCGCGACCAGATCAGTGCGTTCCGGATCGACCTCGAGCGTCGCTTCGACAGCGGATTCCTGTCTGCCCTGCGCTTGGGCGGCAACATCACCGACCGTCGCAAGAGCCGCGCATCGACCGAATATACGCTGTGCGTCACCGACGCCTGTACCGGCGATCTCAGCGTCGCGATTCCCGGCCAGTACGTGCGCAACAGCGCATTCGGCTTCGCCGGCATTCCCTCGCTCCTCGACCTGGACGAGCGCGCGATGCTCGCCGCCGGCATCTACCGCCCATGGCGCAAGGACGATGCAGCGATCAACGACAAGAACTGGGACATCCACGAAGAGATCGGCACGCTCTACGTCCAGGCCGACATCGACACCGACCTCGGCCCGGTGCCGCTCAAGGGCAACGTCGGCGTGCAGGTGGTCAACGCCAGCCAGCGCTCGACCGGCGTGGCGACGTTCGAAGGCGTCGCACTGGAAGCGCCGAGCGAGCGCGGCGCCGACCATGTGCACTACCTGCCGAGCATGAACCTGTCGTTCGGCCTGCCGGCCGAGCAGTTCGTGCGCGTGGGCGCCTCACGCCAGATGGCGCGCCCGCGCATGGACGAACTGACCGCCGGCGGCCGCTACAGCATCGACCGCAGCCGCGACCGCTGGACCGGCAGCGGCGGCAACCCCGAGCTCGATCCTTGGCTGGCCAATGCCTACGACCTCTCGTACGAGAAGTACTTCGGCAACGAGTCGATCGGACGCGGTTACGTCAGTGCGGCGTACTTCTACAAGGACCTCAAGACCTACATCTATCGGCAGACCACCGCGTTCGACTTCAGCCAGTTGCCGCTGCCTGCCGAACTGCCCGGCAACCTGCCGCCGTCTTGGATCGGCGAGTACAGCCAGCCGGTCAATGGCGAGGGCGGCACGATCAAAGGCTGGGAGTTCGCCGTGTCGTTCCCGCTGGGGCTGCTGTGGGCGCCGCTGGAAGGCTTCGGCTTCATGGGTAACTACTCCGACACCGAAAGCGACATCGCGCCCAATGGCCCCGACAGCTCCGAGCCCCTGCCCGGCCTGTCGAAGTACGTCTCCAACGTCGCGCTGTACTACGAGCGCTACGGCTTCTCGGCCCGCGTGTCGCAGCGCAGCCGCTCCGACTTCCTGGGCGAGGTGCAGGGCGCCGGCGGCGACCGCACCAAGGTGATGTTCACCGGCGAGACCGTGACCGATCTGCAACTGGGCTACGCCTTCGAAAGCGGACGCCTGGCGGGCCTGTCGCTGCTGCTGCAAGTCAACAACCTGGAGAACGAGCCCTTCCGCTCGACCTTCGACAGCCTGCAGGAGCGCCCCAACCAGTTCTACGACTACGGCCGCACGTACCTGATGGGCGTCAACTACCGCTTCTGACCCGGACCGGCCGCGCGGCGCGTCCCCGCGCGACCGGAGGGCGGGGACGTCGGGCACAGGCGATCCCCCCGGGACATGCTTGTGCGCCTCCGATGACTGGGCTAGAATGCGCGACCTCGCCCGAGCGGCGGGACAGCAACACCGGGCGGTTAGCTCAGCGGTAGAGCACTACCTTGACATGGTAGGGGTCACAGGTTCGAACCCTGTACCGCCCACCACGTAAACGCCTTAATTTAAAGGCTTTTCGTGACCAACACTTAGCGCGGCGTAGAAGCACTGACGCCGCACTGACCCCAAAAATGCCGGCCGCCAAGCCGGCATTTTTTTGTGCCTCGGCAATAGCCCATCGCGCGTTCCAAGCCCGCTTCTTCGCGATCGCCCGACCCTGTCGCCAACTCGAAAGCGACCGGACCCGTGGCTGGGCCTGTCGATGACGCGTCAGCGACGACGCACGATGCCGTGCCGGGCCAGCATCGCATCGAGCCGGCGCTGTACACAGCGCCGTTCGTCGTCGGTCCTGGCCTTGACGAGGATGCGCTGCGCGAGGGCTTCGAACTGAGGGTCGAACGCCTCGCGCACGCGCAGCTTCTCCAGCCAGACCGGCAGCATGCCGGCCAATTCGTCCAACGCCGCTTCCAGTTCGTCGGGCAAACCGGGACTCATGCGGTCGCCGCCCCGCCGGCTTCGCCGCGTGGCCATTGCAGGACGAGTTCGCGCCGCACGGCGGCACGCTCGAGCTGGATCCGCAGGCCGTCCTGGGGCACGCCATCGAGCGTCAACGATGCTGGCCCGATATCGGTCTGGACGATCTCGATTCGGTACAACGCGTCACCATTTCGGAACTGCATCCGGTAGCCCGGCCACGCCTCCGGCACGCACGGCGCGATCTCGAGCGTCTGTCCACGGATCCGCAAACCGAGCAGCGATTCGGTCAGCAACCGATACATCCAGCCAGCCGAGCCGGTGTACCAGGTCCAGCCGCCGCGGCCGACATGCGGCGCGACGCCGTAGACATCGGCCGCCATCACGTAGGGTTCGACCTTGTAGACGGCCGCGCCGGCCGCGTCCGCGGCGTGGTGGATGGGATTGATCATCCGCGCCAGGCCCCATGCGCGCTCGCGGTCGCCGAGCGCCGCGAAGGCCATCGCCGACCACACCGCGGCGTGCGTGTACTGCCCGCCGTTCTCGCGCACACCAGGCACATAGCCGCGGATGTAGCCCGGGTCGTGCGCGGTCCGGTCGAACGGGGGATCGAGCAGTTGGATCAGGCCGGCCTCACGCTTGACCAGGTGGGTCTCGAGCGCGGCCATCGCCAACCGTGCACGTTCGGGATCGGCTGCGCCCGACAGCACCGCCCAGCTCTGGGAGATCGAGTCGATCCGGCATTCGTCGCTGTCCCGCGAGCCGATCGGGGTCCCGTCGTCGAACCACGCCCGCCGGTACCAGCCGCCATCCCAGGCGTGGGCTTCGAGATCGCGCTGCAGCCGCGTCGCCGCGTCCGCGCAGGTGGTGGCGAACGCCGCGTCGCCGCGCGCCTCGGCGACGCTGGAAAAACGTTGCAGGACGTCGAACAGGAAGAAGCCCAGCCACACGCTTTCGCCGCGTCCGCCCTCGCCGACCCGGTTCATGCCGTCGTTCCAGTCGCCAGTTCCCATCAGCGGCAGTCCGCGCTCGCCGAGCAGGGCCATCCCGCGCACGAGCGCACTCACGCAGTGGTCGTAGAGCGACTGCACGCGCCCGGAGGCCACCGGCAGGTCGTAGTAGGACTCCTCGTCGGCATTGACCAGCCTGCCCTCGATGTAACCGACGCGCTCGTCGAGCACGCTGTCGTCGCCGGTCGCCTCGAGATAGCGGCACGCCGCCAACGGCAGCCACAGGTAGTCGTCCGAGCAGCGCGTACGTACGCCGCGGTCGGCCGGCGGGTGCCACCAGTGCAGCACGTCGCCCTGCGGGAATTGGTGCGCGGCGCTGAGCAGAAGATGCGCGCGCGTCAGCGCCGGCACCGCATGCACGGTCGCCATCGTGTCCTGGAGCTGGTCACGGAACCCGAACGCGCCGCCGGACTGGTAGTACCCGCTGCGCGCGACATAGCGGCACGCCAGCGTCTGGTAGATCAGCCAGCCGTTGACCATCAGGTCCGTGGCCGGGTCCGGCGTCTCCACACGCACCTTGCCGAGCGTCTGCAGCCAGTGCAAACGCACCGCATCGAGCGCATCATGGGCCGGCGCCGAACCGCGCAGCCGCTGCGCAAGTTGCAGGGCGGCGGGCATATCGTCCTCGATGCCGAGCCGGAACACGGTCTCGGCCGCCTGGCCCGGCCCCAGGTCCACCTGCACCTGGATCGCGGCGCACGGGTCGAGTCCCGCGCCGAGCCGGCCGGACAACCGCGTCCGGCGCATCGCGTCAGGATTGCGCAGGCTGCCGTTACGACCGAGGAACTCGGTCCGGTCGCCGGTGAAACTGCGGCGATCGCCGTCGACGTCGAAGAACGCGACGCGCCCGGCGAACTCGGTGTTGTAAGGATTGCGCGCGGTCAGTACACCGCTCGCTGGGTCCTGTTCGCTGACGACGTGCATCTGCGTCTTCACCCGCAGGTCGCCGAGGACCCATTCGGCGTAGCCGGTCGCCGACAGCCGCCGCGCACGATCGGAGAGATTACGCAGCTTGAGCACCGAGAACTTCACCGGATCGCGCAGCGCCGTATAGATCCACAGTTCGCTGGCGATACCGTCCTCGACGTGCTCGTAGACGCTGTAGCCGAAGCCGTGCCGGGTCCGGTAGGCACCGCGCCCGCGCCGCGGCAGCGGCATCGGCGACCAGACATGACCGCTGTCCTCGTCGCGCAGATAGAAGGCTTCCCCCGCCGCATCGGACACCGGATCGTTATGCCAAGGCGTCAGCCGGAACTCGTGCGCGTTCTCGAACCAGGTGTAGCCCGGGCCGCTCTCGCTGACCACCGTGCCGAGCCTGGGATTGGCCATGACGTTGGACCACGGCGCCGGCGTGCTGGCGCCCTCGTCGAGCACGATGACGTACTCACGGCCGTCAGCGGCGAACGCACCGGTGCCGTTGTCGAACAGTGCGGCCTCGGCCACCGCCTCGAACGGCCACGGGTCTTCGGCCGGACCGGGCGGCGCGCCTGGCGGCGGCAGCCCGTGGCGGCCGGCGTCGATGCCCTGCTCGTCGACGGTCGCGAAGCTGTCCGCATCCGCCACCAACAGCGGCTCCTCGCGCTCGGGCGTTGTATGGCGCCCGACCTGCGCTTCCAGCGTGCCGTGCTGGTCGCTCACGATCACCCGGGCGACCGACTGCACCAGGATGCGGTCTTCCTGGGAGATCTGCTGCGCCGGCCGCACGAAGATCCCACCAGGCCGGTCGAGCACGTTGCCCTCCGGCCCTGCGGACACCAGGCCCAGGATCTGTTCCTGCAACTGCTGGCGGTAGCTGGCCTGGTCCTCGTTCCAGATCACCAGATCGACATTGAGCCCTTTGAGCCGCCAGTAGGCGTGCGCCTGAACCATCTGCCGCACCAGCTCGATGTTCTCGGCATCGGCGATCTGCACCAGCACGATCGGCAGGTCGCCGGAAATCGAGTGCCCCCACAGGCCGGACTGCCCACGCCGGTTCTGCAGCAGCACTGCGCTGTCGGCGCGCAGGAACGGATGGGCGAACACCATCAACCCGGCGATGCGCTCGTAGAGTTGCGCATCGGCCTGCGACGCGTTGATCTGTCGGCGCACGACCTGGCTGTGGGTCCAGGCCAGGTCGAACACGCGATCGGCGAGCCGGCGGTCGCGGTATTTGTCGATCAGCGCCGCACAGGCGTCACGGTCATCGCCGACGCCGGTGACCAGATCGAGCACCGCGGTCTGCTCCGGCGCCAGCGTGATCCGGACCCGGATCGAGACGATCGGATCGAGCACCGAGCCTGCGGTGTCCGACAGCGCACCGGGAACGCGCATGGCCTGCGGCTCGCGGGGTGTGTTGCCGCGTCCGAGGAAGCGCGCGCGGTCGGTTTCGTAGGAGATCCCGACGATATCGGCGCCGTGCGCAGCGAGCAGGTGGAACATCCACGGCGGCATTTCGTCGCGCGCGCGCGGACGCCGCGTGCACAGCAGCGCCTGCTTCTCGCGCACGATCTCGGCCTGCACGAACAGGTTGCCGAAGGCGGGATGGAGTTCGTCGACGATCGCAGGTGCCAGCACCACCTCGGCATAGGTGGTGACTTCGATCGTACGCGCGTGGCGCGAGCGATTGCTCAGACGCAGCCGCCGCAGCTCGATATCGTCCTCGGCCGAAACGGCTATCTCCAGGTGCGTCTCCAGGCCCCGCCTGCGCCCGCGGAACTCGGCCTTGGCATCGGAGAAGATCGCCTCGTAGTGTTCGACCGGTACGCAGGTCGGTTGGTAGGCAGCCGACCACACGTCGCCGTCCTCGACATCGCGCAGATAGCAGAACGCGCCCCAGTGGTCGCGCGTGCCGTCCTCGCGCCAGCGGGTGACGGCCATGTCGTGCCGACGCAGGTAGCCGCCGCCGGCCCCGGTAAGCAAGGCGTGGAAGCGGCCGTTCGACAGCATCTGCACGGCGGGCCGCGAGGCGTCGGGGGTGCGGAACACCCGCAGACGCGTCTCGCCGACCGACGCAGTACCGCGCACCCCGACCGACTCCAACGCGTGCGGACGGACCACACCGGTGCGTGGCACGCGCTCTTGCAGCAGCAACAACGTCGCCTGGAACTCCGCATCGGCGACAAAGCGGCGCTGCATCGGCTGTTCGCGCAGCAGGTGATCGAGCGCCAGGAATCCCATGCCCTGGTGGTGGGCCATGAACGAACGCACGACCGCATGGGTCTGACCGCGCGGGAGCCTGGAAGGCGTGTAGTCGATTGCCTCGAACATGCCCAAGCGCCCGGAGAAGCCCGCGGCATCGAGCCGCTGCAGGTTCTGGGTGGCCGCCTCGGGCGCGACCATCAGCGCCATCATCGTTGCGTAGGGTGCGATCACCAGATCCTCGCCCAGTCCACGCTTGAGCCCGAGCCCGGGCACGCCGAACGCGCGGTACTGGTAGTTCATCCGCGTATCGACGGTGTTGTAGCCCGACTCGGAAATCCCCCACGGCACCTCGTGCTGGCGGCCATAGGCGATCTGCGCATTGACCGCATGTCGGGCGGTCTGGTCGAGCAGTGTGTCCGGATAGCTGGGCATCACCAGTTGCGGCATCAGATACTCGAACATCGAGCCGCTCCACGACATCAGCGTCGCATCGCCGTCGACCTCGGTCAGCAGCCGGCCGAGTGCGAACCAGGTGTCCTGCGGCAGTTGGCCCTGCGCAATCGCGACGAAACTGCACAACCGCGCTTCCGAGGCCAGCAGGTCGTAATGGCCCTGGTCGAGACGTCGGTTGTCGACGTCGTAGCCGATCGACAGCAGTTGCCGCGCCCGGTCATAGAGGAAGCCGTACTCCATCAGCGAGAACTGGCCCGCCACGTGCGCCAGACGCTCGAGCTCGCGCACCCGGGTGCGAGCGCGCTTGCGCACCACCGGATCGTTGCCCGGGGCGCACAGGGCACGCAGCGACGGGATCGTGCCCGCGGTCGCCGGCCCGTCGTCCCGGCCGGCGACCGCCTCGGCCGCCGGCAGCCAGTCCGACAGCGCGTCGCGCGCCTCGTCGCACGCGATCCGCAGGCGCTCTGCCCACTGCGCGACCTCGTCGTCGGCCGCGGCCGGGTCGTTGGCTGCAGGCGCCATCTCCGCCAGCGGCGCGGCCAGTGCGCGCAGCGCATCGAGCGTGGACAGGGCGGAGGCCATCGTGGATGGCGGCGAGCCGATCGCACGGGTCAGCGCCGCCTCCAGCGCACCGGCCGCGGCGGTCCAGGGGCCGGTCGCGCGTGCCTGCGCGTTGGCCGCCTGCACCAGCACCCCGAGCGTGTCGGCCAGGCCGGCGTATGTCTGCGGCGCGAGCACCGGGGCATCGATCAGTCCCAGCAGCCCCTGCCGCAGGGTCAGCAGATGTCCGGCCAAGTTGCCGCTGTCGACGGTCGAGATGTAGCGCGGCGGCAACGGCGCAAGCGTTTCGGTGTCGTACCAGTTGTAGAAGTGGCCGCGATGGCGCGGCAGCCGGTCGAGCGTCGCGAACATCTGCCCGGTGCGCCGCATGAGGGCCGGGGCCTGCAGATACCCGAAGTCCCATGCAGCGAGATGCGCCAGCAGCGACAGTCCGATATTGGTCGGCGAGGTGCGCCGCGCGACCACCAGCGTGGGATGCTCCTGGATGTTGTCCGGCGGCAGCCAGTGATCCTCGGCGCGGATGTTGACCTCGAAGAACCCCCAGGTGCGCCGGGCCAGCCGGCCGAGAAAGGCCCGCTGGGCCGCGGACAGTTCGGCGCTGCGCTGCGGTGGCGCGCGGCCCAGCCAGGCCATCAGCAGCGGGGACGCGGCCCACAGCGCCAGCACTGGGCCAGCGACCCAGAGCGCCCCCGGCTGCAGGCCCCACAACGTCACGGCCGTGACCAGCGACAGCAGCGATGCGGGCCACATCGTGCGCAGTTCCGCCGCCATGCCGCTGCCCAGCGTCCGCTCCACTTCGCTCGACGGATTCCATTGCAGCAAGTGGCGACCGCTGACCAGCGTCCGCCACAGCGTCAGCGCGATCGCCGACAGGCTGAACATCGCCTCGTACGGCAGGCACGCCACGTTGACCAGCGCGCGCAACAGCCCGCGGCCGGTCGCATCGCCGACCTGCAGCAGGTGCGTGTCCAGGCGCATGTCCGCCGGCTTCGACAGCAGGTCGCGCAGGGCGGGCACCAGCACCGGCGCGAAGAACACCGCCAGCAGCCACAGCGTCCAGGGCAGTGGCGCGGGTTGCGTCATCCAGCCGAACAGCAGCAGCGCCAGCGCCGAGACCGGCACCAGACTGCGACGCAGGTTGTCGAGCAGCTTGCCGCGAGAGAGCGTCGACAACGGATTGCGCACGAGGCCGCGCGCACTCGGCACCCACGGCAGCAGCCAGGGCAGCAGCTGCCAATCGCCGCGGATCCAACGGTGACGGCGCTTGACGTCGGCGGCATAGCGCGACGGGTAATCCTCGTAGAGCCGCACGTCGCTGACCAGGCCGGCCCGCGCGTAGCAGCCCTCGAGCAGATCGTGGCTGAGAATGCGATTGTCGGGCAGGCGCCCGTGCAGCGCCTGCTCGAACGCATCGACATCGTAGATGCCCTTGCCGACGAAGGAGCCCTCGCCGAACAGGTCCTGATAGACGTCCGACACCGTGCGCGTGTACGGATCGATGCCCGGCTCGCTGCCGTACATGCGCGCGTAACGGCTGATCCGGCGACCGCTGAAGCTGCTGCCCACGCTCGGCTGCAGGATGCCGTAGCCGCGCGTGACCAACTGGCGCTGTGGGTCGAAGCGGGCGCGATTCAGCGGATGCGCGAGCGTGCCGACGAACGCACGTGCCGCATCGCGCGGCAACCGGGTGTCGGTGTCGAGCGTGATCACGTACCGCACGTTCGCCAGCACATCGACCCGGCCGACGACCTGCTCGAACGCGCTGGTGCCGGCGCCGCGCAGCAGCCCGTTCAACGCGGCAAGCTTGCCGCGCTTGCGCTCCTCGCCGATCCAGCGACCTTCGCCGGCATTCCACTTGCGCGGCCGGTGAAGCAGGAAGAAGCGGTCTCCGCCCGGTGCCGGGCTGTCGCCCAGATAACGCTGATTGAGGCCCGCGATCGCCGCCGCCGCATGCGCCAGCACGTCGGCATCGCCGGGCAACTGCGCGTGGTCGGCATCGAGATAGTCGCTGAGCAGGGCGAAATGGAGATGCGCATCGCGGTTGGCGAGGAACCGCACCTCGAGCCCCTCGACCAGCGCATCGACTGTGCCGATGTCGCCGAACATGCACGGCACCACCACCAGTGTGCGCGACGCGGCGGGGATGCCTTCCGAAAAATCGAGCCGCGGCAGCGGTCTGGGCGGTACCACCACCGTCGCCAGCCAGTTGGTCAGCGCGATGCCGAGTTCGCTGAACGCCAGCACGCCCAACACGGCGAGCAGCCACACCGGCGCCCAGGCAACTTCGCGCGCGCCGGACTGCCCCAGCAGGCCGCTGGCCGCGAGCGCGACGACGACGGCGATCAGCGCGAGATAGACCGGCAGCGGGACGGTGCGAGGCACGATCCGGATCGGCGCGCGTCCGCGCACCGACGCCAGCGCGGCGACCGTCTGCCCGACCCCGTCGTCGACGAGGTAGTAGCCCACGTGCGCCTCGATCGCCTCGGCGGGATGGGTCCGTGCCAGGCGCAGCGTGGCCCGCGCAACCTCGACCTCATCGACGCCCGCACGCCGCGCCATCCGCTCGACGGCATGGCGATAGTGGTCGCGTGTGCCGAAATCCATCAGGGCATAGGTCGCGGCGGGATCCTCGCGCAACACCGCGTCGACCAGGCTCATGGTCTCGACGTACTCGCGCCAGTCCATCGTCGCCAGGAAGCGCAGGCTGCCGATGCTGTTGCCGATCGACACCTGGTCGGCGGCCTGCTGCTGGCTCTCGGCATGGACCAGCGCATCGATGCGCAGCCCCGCCTCGGCCAGCCATTGTTCGACCCACGTCAGCGGCATCGACAGCAGCGCTCCCCGCCCATGCAAGCCGCGGGTGAGTTCCGCGACGAAGGCGCCGGTCGCCGGCGGGGCACTGCGCGCCAGGTCGGCGACGACCAGCACCACGTCGCGCGGCGACCGCACCGCAGTCGCATTGAGTCGCTCGGCCCAGCGGCGTGCGAGACGGTGATCCTCGCCATCGCGCATCACCCGCACCGCCATGCGGCGCAGGTTCTCGAGCACAGCCAGGCGCAGCATGATCGGGATCGCCCACAGCTCGCCGAGCGTCAACGGGGTCACCGACTGGTAGGCGGCGACGAACCGGCTCAACGTCGTCGCATCGACCTGGCCGTCGCCATGCGCCACTGCCTCCATCGCCAGATCGTAGACCCGCGGCAGACCAGCCAATGCCCCGTGAGAGAGTGCGGGCAGTTCGCGGCTGTAGCCCTTGGGCAGGTGCCGGCGCGCCAGCCGCACCTGCTCCTCGATCAGATGATAGTTGTCGAGCAACCATTCGCCCGCGGGCGTGATACGGATTTCGTCGCGCACCATCAGCGACAAGAAGGTCCGTGCATCCTCGAGCAGCGCCGCGTTCTCGCTCAGTCGCGCCAGCAGGCGGTCAGGGACGCGGCGGGACTGGATCGCATGGCCCAGCGCCAGCGCCCTGCCGTGCAGTTCCATCTGTTCGGCACTCAACAGCTGCGCGCGCAGCGGCGCTTCCGTCCCGGCGTCGGCGGGAAGCGCGGCGTGCCCTAGCCGCGCGCTCCTGCGTAGGCGCCACCAACGGCGGAACATCCTTGAAGCTGCGACCATAGAAGAACCCGTCGGGCCCGACGGCCCTCGTCTCCATCATTGCACCCACCCAAGATTCGGGCGTGACGATGGATCGACGTGTCGCCGGCGCCGAGGGGCGTCCCCGCTGCGCAGCCCCGCGACCGACGCGCCCGATGGGGCGGCGCCAGCCACCGGTTCGGCAGCCGCACAGCGGACCCGCAGGCGGCTCACTGGATCAGGCTGGCGGCCTTGATCTTCTGGATCTGGTCGCGGATGCGCCCGGCCTCCTCGAACTCGAGGTCGCGCGCATGCTGGTACATCTGCTGCTCGAGCGACTTGAGCTTGGCTGCGAGCTTGTCGGGCGACAGCGCCGCGTAGTGCTCGACAGGTTCGGCGACCTTGCGGCTCTTGCCGCGGCCCTTCTTCTCGAGCTCGGGTTCGGCGCGTGCGCCTTCCATGATATCGACGATCGCGCGGGCGACCGAGCGCGGCGTGATGCCGTGCTCGGCGTTGTACTCGACCTGCTTCTGGCGTCGGCGGTCGGTCTCGTCGAGTGCGGTCTGCATCGAGTTGGTGATGCGATCGGCATACAGGATGGCCTTGCCGCGCAGGTTACGGGCGGCGCGGCCGATCGTCTGGATCAGCGAGCCGCCCGAACGCAGGAAGCCCTCCTTGTCGGCATCGAGGATCGCGACCAGCGACACCTCGGGCATGTCCAGGCCCTCGCGCAAAAGGTTGATGCCCACCAGCACGTCGAACTTGCCCAACCGCAGATCGCGGATGATCTCCACCCGCTCGACAGTGTCGATGTCCGAGTGCAGATAGCGCACCTTGACGTCGTGTTCGCTCAGGTACTCGGTCAGGTTCTCAGCCATGCGCTTGGTCAGCGTCGTGATCAGCACCCGGTCGCCCATCGCCACGCGCTCGCGGATCTCGCCGAGCACGTCGTCGACCTGGGTCGCGACCGGCCGGATCTCGACCACTGGGTCGATCAGGCCAGTCGGGCGCACGACCAGTTCCACCACCTGGCCTTGCGACTTCTCCATCTCGTAGCTGCCGGGCGTGGCCGAGACGAAGATCGCCCGCGGCGAGCGCCCTTCCCACTCCTCGAACTTCAGCGGCCGGTTGTCCAACGCCGAGGGCAGCCGGAAACCGAAGTTCACCAAGGTCTCCTTGCGCGAACGGTCGCCCTTGTACATCGCCCCGATCTGCGGGACGGTGACATGCGACTCGTCGATGACCAGCAGCGCATCGGGCGGCAAGTAGTCGAACAGGCACGGCGGCGCCTCGCCGGGCATGCGCCCGGTCAGATGGCGCGAGTAGTTCTCCACGCCATTGCAGTAGCCGACCTCGGCCATCATCTCCAGGTCGAACTGGGTGCGCTGCTGCAACCGCTGCGCCTCCACCAGCTTGTTCTCAGCGTAGAACTGCTCCAACCGCGGCGGCAACTCGGCCTTGATCGCCTCGATCGCGTCGAGCGTCGTGCGCCGCGTGGTCACGTAGTGCGACTTGGGATAGATCGTGTAGCGCTGCAGAGTGCGCCGGGTCTCGCCGGTCAGCGGGTCGAACTGGGTGATGCGTTCGATCTCGCCGTCGAACAACTCGATGCGCAATGCCTCGGCATCGGACTCGGCCGGGTGCACGTCGATCGTCTCGCCGCGCACGCGGTAGGTGCCGCGGCGCAGCTCGTGGTCGTTGCGGCTGTACTGCATCTCGGTCAGCCGCCGGATCAGCTCGCGCTGGTCGATGCGCTCGCCGCGCACCATGTGCAGCACCATCCGGAAGTACTCGTTCGGATCGCCCAGGCCGTAGATCGCCGAGACCGTGCACACGATGATCGCATCGCGACGCTCGAGCAGCGCCTTGGTCGCCGACAGCCGCATCTGCTCGATGTGCTCGTTCACCGAGCTGTCCTTCTCGATGTAGGTGTCCGACGACGGCACGTAGGCTTCGGGCTGGTAGTAGTCGTAATAGCTGACGAAGTACTCGACCGCGTTGTGCGGGAAGAACGATTTGAACTCGCCGTAGAGCTGCGCCGCCAGCGTCTTGTTGGGCGCCATCACCAGGGTCGGCTTCTGCACCCGCTGGATCACGTTGGCAATGGTGTAGGTCTTGCCCGAGCCGGTCACGCCAAGCAGCGTCTGATGCGCCAAACCGGCCTCGAAGCCCTCGACCAGTTGCTCGATCGCATGCGGCTGGTCGCCCGCCGGCTGGTACGGCGAGACGAGCTGGAAGCCGGCGGGTTGGATGGCGTCGTTCATGGCGTCTGCGATGCGAAGGAGCACTTGAAATGGGGGCGACCACCGCTGGCGACAACCGTCACCACGGGAACCTCCGACGATAGCAGCCGGAGGTTTCCGACCCGTGGAGGCGGCCTGCACCGAGCGAAGCCGCAACCCGGACTGCCCATGCTGATCGCTCCCGTTCAGGAGGATCGGCCATGCACCGCGAACGCGGCGTCACCTTGCTCGAACTGATGTGCGCGGTCGGCGTGCTGCTGGTACTCGCACTAGTCGCAGTGCCCGCCTTTGCGCAGGCAGTGGCGGCCTACCGCGCGATATCGGCTGCCGAGCACCTCAGGGCCGACCTGGCCCTGGCCCGCAGTGCCGCCGTCACCGGCGGCAAGAGCGTCGTCGTCTGCCCGCGCACCGAGGACAACCGATGCCGCGACGACGGCATCTGGACACTGGGCTGGGTAGTGCTGCGGGACCCGGACCGCGATCTCGCCGCCGACGCCGACCACGACCTGCTGCGCATCGCCAGGCCGCCGGGGCTGGCGACCGGCGCCCTCGCCTTCGATGCCAACCGCCCCTTCGTGCGCTACCGGCCCGACGGCCGCAGCGTCGGGACCAACCTCACCGTCACCGTCTGCAGCGCCGGCCGCGTCCAGCGCCGGCTCATCGTCAACAATGTCGGGCGTGTGCGGACCGAACGCCGCCCGGACGCGGTCCCATGCGGCATGGGCTGACGACCTCGTCCTCCCGCACCCGTCCCGGCTGTGCCACGCCTCCTCGGGAGCGCTTGACCTCCCGCGACGAACCCTTAAACTACGCGTCCCCGCCCGAATAGCTCAGCCGGTTAGAGCACTTGACTGTTAATCAGGGGGTCGTTGGTTCGAGTCCAACTTCGGGCGCCAAATTCGAAAAGGCCTGTGCAATGCACAGGCCTTTTTCTTTGGCCGCCTTGCTGGCCACGAGCGCTGGACGGAGCGAACGTGTCGCTGGAACGTACGGCTACGTCTGCCCGCAGCGCCTTGCACTCACCAGCAACCAGCCGTCGTCGGCGTTCGCGCGCCGGTGTTAGTGATGCTCAGAATGCCGCAACGTGTATCTTGGGACTGAGGCCCTTGCGGCTCGGCACTCAGCTTGTAAGTGCGAGCGGTCACCTCAGAGAGCTTGATCTTGTAGAAGTCGGCCGTCCCGCTGTCGCATGCGAAGGCAGCCGGTGCCCCAGCCGCGTTGTAGGCGAGCTTACTGGTATAGAAGCGCTCCATCTCCTGAACGGCCTGCATCAGGCACGCGGCGCCTCCGGCGCGGCGCGTCTTGACGATGTGCTCGCGATAGCTGGGAAACGCAATCGCGGCCAGGATGCCGATGATCGCGACCACGATCATCAGCTCGATCAGCGAGAAACCGGTTTGCGCGCGACGGTGCGCGTGCCAGCGGACGAAGAACGCGTGCGTCATCGTTAGTCTCCTCGGATCTCGCGCCACGATACGCGATCCCAGCGGGGACGCGAGGTGCCGAGCGTGCGCAGGTCGGACCCGCCTGTCCCCCCGACGACAAGACGACCACGCAGCAGGTTGGGGAGCGTCGGCATGCCGACGCCGGGATTAACCGAGCCGACGGGCAGACGGTTGCTGCCAGACACCACGGCGGCATCGTCTGTCTGCCCGTCGCCATCGAGGTCGAAATACGAGCCGCCGGCGCTGGTGCCGGTAAATGCGTCGAGCGCGTTGATGAAGCCCGAGCCATCAGCGTCGCAAGCGTTACCCGATGGCATCACACTGGCCGTGACCAGGAACGAGGACACGATCTGCGCATCCTGGACGATCCGCTCGCCGCTGCCAGGCAGGTCGATGTACCACCCCTTCGCGTTGGCCGGCAGCGCGCTGCGGGCCTCGAAGGCGCGCGCCGCCAAGCCGCTGACGGTCGTGCTCTGGACAGTGATGGTGCGTCGCGTCAGATCAGCACGCGTGGGCGGCGTCGTGGGATCGTCGTCGATGAGGCCGTAGAGCGTCTGCACCGCAGTATTGCGGACATCCGCATCCTCGGTCGTCAGGTAGCGTCCGGTGCCGAAGAACACCCAGCGCTTGCGCGTCGTCGGATTGGTGGTCACGGTCGGCGCACCGGTGATCGGCTGCGCGGTTCCATTGGCATCCTGCGCAGTGAACAGCCGCTTGGCGCTCCACAGTGTCGAATTGCTGCTCGTCAGATCGAACTTCCACACGTTGCCGAGCATGTCGCCCGCGTAGACATAAGCGAGCGTTTGGCCATCTGCACCATAGACGCCGACTGGCGCCGACAGCCCGTTTGGCGTCTGAGTCGACCCGACACCGGTATCGATCTGCCGAATGATCTCTCCGGTTTCGACATTGAGCACGATCAGAACGGCCTTCTCACGCGAACTGTTGACGCCATTGCCCAGCACCGCGGCAACCCGACCACCGGCGACCTTCGACAGCAACGGTTTCCCCATGACCAGTCCCATGTTGCCGTCGCTGCCGGTCGTGGTGTCCCTCAACTCCCACTTGTAGACACTCGTTGCGGTTGCGGCTCTCGGCGCGCTCACGTCGAGTGCGAACACACCCTTGCCGCCGCGACCCAGCGCGCCGATCAACAGATTCTTGCCCGGCGTCAGTGTCCGCGATGTCACCGAAACCGGTCCGTCAACGAAGTAGCGGTGCGTGTAATCGGGTCGGCTCAGCGTCGACAAGGCGGAGATATCGATGATGCCGGGAACGTAGGCGAACAGTTCCTGCCCGTTGGCCGCATCGAACGCGTGCAGCATGCCGTCGTTCGCACCAACATACAGCGTATTGGTGTCTCCCACATAGGCGGGCGACGAACCGACGATATCGCCGAGAATCGACGCACGGTTGCGCAGCGTACCGCCGTTGCGTTCCTCCAGGATCGATTGCCCCTTGAGATAATTGGCGTTGTTCTCACCGGTGACGGGATAACTCGACGGGCCGCCTCCACGCGCGAGCGCCGTGACCTGTGCGGTGCTGGGGAAGGTCGCGCCCGCGCTTCCGCTGACGGTGAAGATCTTGCGCGAGGCCCAGGCCGGGAGTGTCGACGTCCAGCTGACCGCGTTCGCGACGCCGGTCTGCGTCACGGTACGCGCGGTCACCGCACCCGTCCACGTGCCGGACACGTAACTGGCATTGAAAACCTGCGAGCCGGTGTCGAGCGAAACCGAATTAGACGTGACGTTGGAGAACGAGCTCGTACGCTGCGAAATCGCAGCGAGCGCGCCCTGGAGGCCGGCGCTGAACTCCTCGGGATTGGACGCAGCGACGAACGCTCCGCGGCCGTTGACCGCTGCATGCAGCAGGTCGTCGATGCGGTCAGCATCTTCATGATCCGTCGGATCTTCCCAGGTGGCGTCCGACGGCACCGCCCCGACGCTCGACCAAGGCTTGTCGCCATTGAGGCCGATGGAGATGCCGAACGTCACCATGTGCTGCCAGAACGCAGGATTGGCAGAGTTGGTCGGGACATTGTTGGCAAGGTCCGTCCGCAGATCCGCCTTCCAGTAACGCATCGCCACGTCGGCCAGCGTGTCCGAGTAGCCGTCCATGTAGGGCGCGCTTGGGCTGTAGCGGTAGCTTTGGTTGTTGCTGCCGCTGATGGTCGAACCGGCGGTGCCGTCCTGATTGCCGACCTTGACGCTGTAATTGTTGCTGGTGTCGTTCCAGTAGCCGTCCGTGGTGAGGATCGCGAAGTTCTGGCGACACGAGAACTGCCCGGATGTCGCCTGCGGACCGTAAGGACCCTGCGCGTCCGTGCGGCTGAAGTACCGGCCGGCCGAGTCGAGTGCGCCGTGCAGCGGCGTGCCATTGTAGGCAATCACGTTCTGCAGCCGGGAATACCACGTCGAGCGCGAGGTCGTTGCCGAGGTGCCCTGCCCCCCGGGATTGTCGACGAAGCGCCCGTCATTGCCGTCGGTGACCGGGATGTCGAAGCTGTTGCGGTCCCAGATCGTGCGAAATCCCACGCGGACGCGGCTGTCGAGGTCAGCGAATGCTTCCGACGCCCCTGCTTTCGCGGCCTTCATCCGCGTCCGGTGATAGGAGAACCAGGTGGCATAATTCGTCTGCTCGGCCGCAATGGTGCGGCCTGTGGGCGTTGCGGATTGACAATTGATCCAATCCCGCGGGCCCGTCCCCGACGAACACCGGTTGTTGTTACTGGTCACGGCGCTGAGCGTGACATTATTGAAGTTGCTGTAGGCATTGACGACGACATGGTAGGTCCCGCCGCCGGCTGGTGGGTTGAACGTGCAGCTCTCGTTGTTGCCGCTCGCGTAAGGTCTGCAATCGTAGTTCCACGAGGTCGGTTGGGCGTTGAGGCGAACATAAAGATCGGCGTCGCCCCAGCCGCCACTGATCGCGATGGTGAGCGCGGTGGTGCCCGCCGGAACGACAACGGTGTAGGACAGTGCCTGCTCGCGGTTCGCAGACAGGCCCGACACCGGATATCCGGCCACATTACCAGTGCTCGACGACACCGCACCGTACTCGCTGCGCACGACATCGTCGCCGCTGATCTGGTAGCGGTAGTAGTTCTCGCCGTTGTTCAGGTACGACGCCTCCGTTCTCGACGCGTCCTTCGGCACATAGAACGTCTGCATGCCACCGCACACCTGCGTGCCGCCCCAAGAGAGTTCGTCGTTGGTGGAGTTGCTGTTGCGGTTGTAGCGTCGGCAGCTTGAGGCATTGGCGAGGTTGATGGTGTTTCCGCCGACCAGATTGAAGCTGCCATAGACCGCGCTGAAACTCGTGCCGCCGCTCATGCGCGTCCCGTCCGCCTGACGCCACGGCAGATAGGTGATGGCGGGGTTGTAGGACAACGAATTGCGCGTGTACGCACTGTTGGAGACGTCGGGCGTCGAAGTGCTCGGCGGGTTGTCGGGCATCGTCTCGAACGCCATCGACCCCGAATCGTCGAGAATGAAGAGGATGTTCGGCGCGACGCGGCTGGCAGTGGTCAACGGATCGTCGGGAATGGTGATGCCCGCACTGGCAGGCAATGCCAGCAACGTCACCAGACACGCGACCGGGCCAGACCACCAACGATGCTGCGAGGCTGTTGCGCGGCGACGGATAGGAGGGGAGACGAGCATGCTTCAGGCTCCCGGCTGCGGAATGCGGCTGACGACGTTGGCCTGCAACACGACTTGCGCGCGCCCCTCAGCCTGGCTTCTGGCGGTGATGCGAAAGATCGGACTGAGGCAGTCAAGCGGCACAGGAACCACCTCGCAGCTGCCCTGGTAACCGGGGCCGGTGCCTAGATACTCGATCCAGTACTCCGGCTGCGACACCAGGCCCTCGCCGTTGAACGCGCCGGTAGGTACCGGCTTCCAGACAGCCTCGGAGCCTGTGGGACACACCCCCAGGTTGGCGCAGTGCGCGGCGGTCGGCACGATGCTGGCCCAGGTCAGGTTGGGCGCCAACGCATCGGGCGCGACGTCGAGCACATTCTGCTGGGCATAGCGCAAGGCGGCCTCGGCCGCCTCGAACGCGAGCGAGCGGTCGCGGGTGTTCGCACTCATGCGCTCCTGCAGCGTGGCGCTGCGCAGGATCGCGATGCCCAACAGCGCGGTGATGACCAACAGCACCATCACCACGATCAGAGAAATACCGCGCTCCGAAGCGCGGCCGGACGCAAGGCGGACACCTGGCGGCATCCATCGTCCTGAAAGTGTCATAGGGTTCTCCCGCGCACGCTGATCACGCTCGACGCACGCCGTAGCAGCGGACTGCCATCGACGGCCGCGCCCTGCAGCACCAGCTCGACCCGGACTGCGATCACGTTCGCGAAATTCGGCGTCGTCGAGTAGATGCCGGTGCTGCTGTCCAGATACGAGAACGCGACCGATTGCACGCCCTCGATCACTTCCTCGGAAGCGCCGCTACCGCGCTTGACGAACAGCGACGGCTTGTTGTTGGCGTTGTTGGCGACAGACCAGGTGACGTCGCGAAACCGGGCCAGTGCCACCGTCGCGAGCGACGCATAGGGATCGGCCGCGGGATCATATCCGGACGGCAGCGCGGCAAAACTGATGTCCTGGTCCCCGACGGCGGTCGCGGTGACCACGAAGGTCTTGCGCGCGTTGCAGAGCAGCAAGACGTCGCCCGTGCTGAACACTTTGGACGCCTTGGTGAGCTGGCCGGGGGCCAGCGTCAGGCTGGTGGCCGACGCGGACGCAATCTTGTACGCAGCATCCTCACCCGATGCGACCCGCAACGTGCTGGCACTGCCCGTGATCGGCGTGTCGCGGAACAACAGCGCGTTGCTGTTGGAGCTGGCGATTTCCGATGCGCTCGAACAGGCCGAACCCCCGGCGGCACGGATATCGCGTGCGATCAGGTCCAGCGCGATCCGCGCATTCTCCTGGATCCGGTTCAGATCCTCGTTGGCGGTGTAGCTGCGCTGGTTGGACAGGAAGATGGCGAACGCGGCACCGACGACCAGCAAGCCCAGCACCATGGCGATCATCAGCTCGACCAGCGCCATACCCGCGGCGCGGTTGCGCGCCTGGAAACCGGCGCCGGTCATAGCCGTGTCACCGTTTTGACCTGACGCTGTGCATTGCCACGGGCGCGCGAGTCGTCCCATTGCACAACGACCGAGCAGGCCTCCGGGCAACCGCTGATGCTGGCGCAGGTGGTGTCGTCCAGCGCCGCGGCCGCCGTGCCGCCAGTTGCGCTGGCCGCACCGGCGCCGACCGTGGTCTTGAGCGCGATCATCCAGTCGCGCAAGTCCCGCTGGGCCAAGGTGCCAGCCTCGGTCGGAACATCACACCGCATCGCCATGTTGTAGCTACTGGCTTGCGAGACGTTCGCGCGCATCGCCTCGATGATGGAATTGGTCTGCACCACCGCCATGCTGCTCTCCAACGAGCTCTGGCCCGCCCGCATCGCGACCGCCTGCAGCGCCGCGGTCCCGAGCAGGCCGATGCCCAGCACGACGACGGCGACCAGCACCTCGATCAGGCTCACACCGCGCTGGCCGCGTGGCGGCGTCAGGGTGCGTCGTGGGTATCCGGTCAGGCGCATTGTCCCTTCCCATCCTTGCTGCTGCTGCGGGCGCTTCCGCTGACGTTGATGGTGATCACGCGCTGGTTGCTCGAGGGGTTCGTGGTCGGCATGCACACAGTCAGCGACGATGCCGCCGCCAGCAGCCCCGAGGGCCGGAACACGACGCCATTGGCCGGGCCGCTGATCTGGAGGCTCTCCGGCGCGACCAGCGTGCGCAGCACCTCGGGCTTCGCGCCGCTTTCGTCGATGACGAGCCAGCCGGACCACCCCGCGGCCTTGGTGCAGGTCGCCCCGTCGGCAGTGCCGCACAGCTTGACCTGGACATTGCGGCGGACAGCCTCCGAGCGCGCGAACTGCACGGCGGCCACCAGCTCGCTCGATGCGCTCGACAGCCGGTTGGCATTGATCAGGCCGGTCATCGACGGTACGGCGACGGCCGACAGGATCGCGAGCACCGCGACCGTCACCATCAGTTCGACCAGCGAGAACCCGCCCGCTCCGATGCGCCCCTGCGGGCGGCGTCCACCACTGCGCATAGCATCCCCCATCCGATCGGCCGCACACTAAAGGGCGTCAGGTCTGGATGCCAGCGGCGGCCGACGGATGGTCACTGCTGCGCCCCGAACGGTCGCGTCGGCGCCGTTTGCGGCACGATGGCGGTCCCGCCCCGCCCCTCAGCCGCCATGCCTGCGCCCCGGCTCCACCCACTGCTCGCCCTGTTCACCGCGCCCGTGCTGGTCGCCGTGGTGCTGTCGAGCCAGGCGCTGGCGGCGATGCTCAGCCTCGCCCGGCCGCTGGATGCCGACTGGCCGATCCGGTTCGGGCTCACGTCGTTGGCGGTGTTGTGGATTGTGCTGGTGCTGCTCGGCACGGTACGGCTCGCACGCCCGCTGTTGCTGCGTCTGCCGCCCCAGGCCTGGTCCTGGGCGATGCTCGCGCTGCTGGTGGCGGTCGCCTCGACTGTCGCCTGGGCGGGCTGGCAGCTCGCCGGCGGACCGATGGCGTCCGAGTCGCCGCTGCGGTTTCTGGCGCGGGTCGTGGCGCTGGCGGCGATCGCGGGGCTGCTGGCGCTGCTGATCTACCAGAACTATTGGCGGGCGCTGCAGTCGTCGGCCCGCGCCGATGCCGCCGAGCTCGAGCTGCTGCGCGCACGTCTGCATCCGCATTTCCTCTTCAACACCCTCAACACCGGCGCCGCGCTGGTCCACGACCGCCCGGAGGAAGCCGAGCGCCTGCTGCTCGATCTGGCCGACCTGTTCCGCGCGGCCTTCAGCGGCCCGGGTGTGATCCCGCTCTCGGAAGAACTGGCGCTCGTGCGGCGCTATCTGGAGATCGAGTCGCTGCGCTTCGGCAACCGGCTGGAGGTGCGCTGGACGCTACCCGAGGCGATGGACATGGTTGCGGCCACCCCCGTCCCGGCGCTGGCGATCCAGCCGCTGGTGGAGAACGCGATCAAGCACGGCGTCGAGCCGCGCCTGGAAGGCGGCATGGTCGAGATCACGGTGTCGATACAGCCGGGCCGGGTCACGATCCGGATCGGCAATCCGCTCGCAGCGCAGACACAGGCCGCATCGAGCGGCCACGGGATCGGGCTGGACGCAGTGCGCGCGCGGCTCACCGCGCTCACACCCGGAGCCACGCTGGTGACCCGCCCCGAGGCCGACGGCTTCAGTGCGACGGTCACGCTGCCGACCGGCACCTGAGGCGCCGGTCGGCAGCCGCCGGGATCAGGCGATGACTTCGTAGCAGGGGCGGTACTCGCCGGAGATCTTCATGCGCCGCTGCTCGACGAACGCGCGCAGCAGCGCGTCGAGCGACTGCATGATGTCGCGGTCGCCGTGGATCTGGAAGGGGCCGTACTCTTCGACCCGGCGCAGGCCGTCTTCCTTGACGTTGCCGGCGACGATCCCTGAGAACGCGCGGCGCAGGTCCGCCGCCAGCTCATGCGGGCGCCGGCCGTGGTGCAGGTCGAGCGCGGCCATCGCCTCGTGGGTCGGCACGAACGGACGCTGCAGGTCCAGCGGAATCGTCAGCGACCAGTTGAAGTAGAACGAATCCTTGTGCGCGACCCGGTACTCCTTGACCTTGCGGATGCCGGCCGACATGCGCTTGGCGACCTTCTCGGGGTCGGCGACGATGATCTCGTAGCGCGACGCGGCCTCTTCGCCCAGCGTCAGGCGGATGAACTGATCGATCTGCTCGAAGTACGGCGCCGACGCCGTCGGCCCGGTCAGGATGAACGGGAACGGGATATCGCGGTTCTCTTCCTGCAGCAGCAGGCCCAGCAGGTAGAGGATCTCTTCGGCGGTGCCCACGCCGCCGGGGAACACGATGATGCCGTGGCCCAGGCGCACGAACGACTCGAGGCGCTTCTCGATGTCGGGCATGATCACCAGCTGGTTGACGATCGGATTGGGCGACTCGGCGGCGATGATGCCCGGCTCGGTGATGCCGATGTAGCGCGCCGGGTACTGGCGCTGTTTGGCGTGGGCGACGTTGGCGCCTTTCATCGGGCCCTTCATCGCACCCGGGCCGCAGCCGGTGCAGATGTCCATGCCACGCAGGCCAAGCTGGTAGCCGACCAGCTTGGTGTAGTCGTACTCGGCGCGGCTGATCGAGTGGCCGCCCCAGCACACCACCATGTTCGGGTCGCCGGGCTGCAGCAGGCGCGCATTGCGCAGCAGGCCGAACACCGCGTTGGTGATGCCCGATGACGACTCGAGATCGGCCGCGTACTCGGGCCCGAGCTCGATTGCGGTGTAGGCCAGGTCGCGGACCACCGCAAACAGCAGCTCGGCCACGCCGAGGATGATCTGGCCGTCGACGAAGGCCATGCCGGGCGCGTTGATCAGCTCGATCCGGATGCCGCGGTCCTGCTGCAGCACCTGGATGTCGAAATCGGGGTACAGCTCCTGCGCCGCGCGCGGGTCGTCGGAGGCGCTGCCGCTGGTCAGCACCGCCAGGGCGCAGCGCCGCAGCAGGTCGTGCATGCCGCCGCTGGAGGCGTCCTTCAGGCGCGCGACCTCGTCGCGCGACAGCACATCCAGCCCACCGCGCGGGTACACGTAGGCATTCACCACCGGCAGCGCCGTCGCCGCCACATTCGTCTCGCTCATCTGCTTCTTCTTCGGCTTTTTTTTAGGGGTGCGGCACTGTAGCGCAGCCGCCCGGACAAACGGAAACGGCCGGGTTTCCCCGGCCGTTCCGTTCAAGCGAGGCTTCGGTCAGAAGCGGTACTTGATCCCCAGCATCACCGACCAGCGCGACACTGCAGTGTTGCCCTTGTCGTTGTTGTTCTCCTGGATACCCGGCTCGGTCGCACCCGTGAAGTTGTACACGTACTTACCGGTGTCGGGATCGATACCAGCGTAGTTGGCGACGCGGCTGGTTGCGTTGAAGCCGTAGTCCTCGATCAGACCCCAGTCCTTGTTGATCAGGTTGCCGATATTCATGATATCGAGCGACAGCTCGGTCTTGTGGCCGCGGAAGAAGCCCGGCAGCTCCTGACTGATCCGCACGTCGAAGCTGTTGGTCCACTTGGTCCTGAACGCGTTGGCCGGCGCAATGCCGCCCTGGTACTTGGCCAGGTCGGGACGCTGGGCGAGCCAGTCGAAGAACTGTTGTTCCATCGCAGCACCGCCCGTCCACAACACATCGCCCGGGCCATTGGGCACGTAGAACAGGTCGTTGAAGTAACCCGCCTGGTTCGTGCGGGCCGGATCGCCGTCGCCGTTGGCATCGTTGTAGAAGATGTAGCTGAAGGGACGACCGCTACGGCCATCGTAGAACATCGACACGCGCGTCTTGTAGTCGCCGAAGAATGCCTTCTGCCAGTGCAGCTGACCGGTGAAGCGGTCACGCAGCGCATAACGAGAATCGTAGGCCACGTTCTCGTTGACCACGCCGATGGTGGTGTTGCCCCAGTTGGACGTGTTCTGCGAGCTGGTCATCGAGCTGACTTCGGTCGCACGGGTGTAGGTGTAGAACAGCGACCAGCCCCAGTTCTCAATCAGCGGCTTGTCCAAGCCCACCGTGAACTGCTGGCTGCTGCCCTTGTCCGTATTGCGAATCAGCAGCACGTCGCCGATTCCGTCGGGCCGGTTGGCCTTGGTGGCAGCGCCCTTGCTACCGGGGTCGATACCGAAGCGACCCGCGTTGGCAGGATCCAGGCCGGCCGCATTCCAGAAGATCGGACGTCCATCCTGACCGTAGGCGGTCGGGCCATTGCCGTTGCCGTCGTACAGATCCAGGCGCTCGACGAAAATCCCGTCATTGACGCGCGTGAACAGCGCTTCGGCCGACGCGACGATGCCGTACCACGGCGTTTCGTGGTCGAACGCCAGGTTCGCCTTCCACACGGACGGCAGCTTGAAGCCCGGCTCGATGATATCGACATTGGCACGAGCATTGCCTGCCGTGCAGTTGCTCGGTACGTTCGGCGTGGGGCTGCCCGAGAACACCGGCGCTTGAGCGTTGTTGCAGGTGTACTCGATATAGTTCAGGCCCGTGTTCTGGTAGGCGCCCGCCAACCACACGTTCGGAGCCGCGCCACCGAACAAGCCGACGCCGCCGCGCAACTGGGTCGGACGATCGCTGTCGAAGGTGTAGTTGAAGCCGAAGCGCGGCTGCACGAGCTTGCTGTCGGGCACATAGGTATTGTCATACCCGTAGATGTCCTGGATCAATGGGTTGCGCAGACGCTGCTCGCTGTAGTCGGGCAGATCGACGCGCACGCCGAACATCAAATTCAGGTTGTAATTGATCGCCCAAGTGTCCTGCAGGAACACGCCGGTGTTCTTCAGCGTGAACTCTGCCGGGACATCGGAGACGCTACCGCCTGCACGCGGCGCACGCACGCTGTACGACGAAGGGGTGCCCGCCTGGAACGCGGCCAAAGTCCTGAAGGAGTAGGAGCCGTTGAGGTTGCGGCCGTAGAAGTTCATCAGATCATTGTCCTGATGATCCACGCCGAACTTGACCGTATGATCGCCTGCGTACCAGGTCGCGGCACCGAACAGGCTCAGTTCCTTGCTCTCGACGATGTTGACGTGGCTGTTGACCTCCGTGCCCAAATAGACCGAGGCATTGTTCGGACCAAAGCCCTGGATCTGCATCGACGGCAGATTCGAGTTGGTCGAGCGGACCGAGGAGTAGTCCTTGTAGGACACCTTGAACTCGGTGGAGAAGTTGTCGCTCCAGTCGCTGAAGAGCTCGCCCATGACGGTCTCGTAGGTCTTGGGCTGCGCATACCAGTAACTGCTCAGCGAGACCGTGTTGTTGCCCAGACCGGGGAAGCGCGCGACGCTCTGCTCCATCTTGTTGTAGCGGATCGCGGCACGATGGTTCTCGTTGATGTTCCAGTCGAGCTTGAGCGCGTACTCCTCGATCTCGGTCTCGCTGTCGCCGGGCGAAGAAAGCCCGCCCGCGTCGAATCCGTAACGATTCGAGGCCGCAACGATGCTAGCAATGTCAGCATCGGTGATTTCCCCACGGCCGTAGGGCGTGTCGGAGAGGCTGGCGCCCGGCGCGGTGCGCGTGTACTTCTCGTAGTTACCGAAGAAGAACAACTTGTCCTTGACGATGGGTCCGCCGAAGGTGAACCCATAGGTCTCTTCCTTGTCGAAGCCGTTGAAGATTTCGCCGCGCAGATCTTTGCGCACCCAATCCTTGTCACGGAAGGTGTAGTACACCGTGCCGCTGTAGTTATTGGTGCCCGAGCGCGTCACCGCATTGATGACGGCGCCGGTGCCACCGAAGATCGTGGTGTCGTAGTTGGCCAGGTCGATGTTGATTTCCTGGATCGCGTCCATCGAGACCGGCTGGCGCTCGGTCGGGAAGTTGTTCGGCTCCAGTCCGAAAGGATCGCTGGCCCCGATGCCATCGATACGGATCGCGTTGTAGCGGGTGTTCTGACCGCCTGCCGAGATCGCGCCGTCGGCCTTGCTGGTCTGCGCGATACGCGGGTCGAGGCGGATGTAGTCCTGCATGTTGCGGTTGGCCGACGGGAGCGCTTCGATGCTCTCGCGCGTCACGTTGGTTCCGGTGCCCATCTTGTTGGCACTGAAGACTTCCGAACCGCCGCCGATCGCGGTGGCCACCACGCGATCGAGATTGGTGACGTCGCCGCCAAGCGCCGCATTGACCGTGTTGACCTGGTTGAGGTTGAGGTACACGTTGTCTTCGGTGCGCGTGCCCTCGCCCGCCTTGGTGATCGTGATCGTGTACGGACCGCCGACGCGCAGGCCGCGCGCGTTGTAGCGGCCGCTGGCATCGGTGGTGGCGCGGCTGACCGTGCCCGACTCGGTGTGGACGATGGTCACTTCGGCGCCCGTGACGGGCTGGCCGCCGGCGCCCGTGACCTGTCCGCCGACGCCGGCGGAGGTGCTCTGCGCGAACGCAGGGGCGGCGGCAAGTGCGACGATCAGGCCAAGCGACAGTTTCGAAAGTCGGGCGCGATTCGGGTGTTTCATGGGTGGTTAGCCTCGATGCGTGGATAGCGGCGCGCACCTTGCGGCGCGGCGACGGTCAGGTCGGTAAGCGAGTGGGGTCCCCTGCCACGGCGCGCGCTACCGCGCGAGTGGTTAAGAACAGGTTAACACGGTAGTCGGGTTCGGTGACAGTGCCATGACACCGGACGCGCCGCGCAACCAGCTGAATCCGTTGGCTTTTCTCCGGGCACGGTGCGACGCACCGGACCGCCCGTCGCGATCCGGTCACATCGCCGATGCCTCAGACTGCCGGCGCGTCGCGCAGGAAGCCGACGATGCCGTCGAGCAGCATCTGCACCGAGATCGCCACCAGCAGCATGCCCATCAGCCGCTCCAGGGCGGTCAGCGCGCGGGCGCCGAGCAGCTTGTAGAGGTAGGTGGCCGAGAACAGGATCGCGGCGGTCGCGCCCCAGGCGATCAACAGCGCCAGGCTCCATTCGCCCAGCCGGTCGGGCTCGTTGCTGCCCATCAGCATCACCGCGGCCATGCCCGAGGGGCCGGCGACCAGCGGGATCGCCATCGGCACGATGAAGGGTTCGCCATCGGGGATCTCGCCCATCAGTCCGCCTGTGGGCGGGAAGATCATGCGGATGCCGATCAGGAACAGCACGATGCCGCCGGCGATCGCGACCGACTCCTGGCGCAGGTGCATGATCTCCAGCGCGTACTTGCCGCCCCACAGGAACAGCATCAGCACCAGCAGCGCGATCAGCAGTTCGCGCGCGAGCACCACGCGCTGACGCTGCGGCGTGAGCCGCCGCAGCATGCTCAGGAACACCGGGATGTTGCCCAGCGGATCGAGAATCAGGAACAGCAGCAGTGCTGCCGAAGCGACGGTCATGCCGCGACTCCGTCGGGCGACCAGACCTGACCGCGATGGGCGGCGCCGGCCGCCGACAGCAAGGTGACGCAATGTGGCGCAACCCGCGCTGGATCCTGCGCCAGCCGGTCGTCTTCCTCGACGTGCGCGCGGCTGCGCAGGCCGGTGCGCATCGGCGGCGGAGACAGGCCGCTGACACGCACCGCAGAATTGGCGAGCTCGGCATGGAGCATGCGCACCAGCGTCTCCAGTCCGGCCTGGGCGACGCCGTAGCCGCCCCAGTAGGCGCCGCCGGTGCGGGCCGGCGGGTCGATCGCGAACACCACCGCGCTGTCGGCCGCCCGGCGCAGCAACGGCAGGCAGGCCTGGGTCAGCCACCAGCGCGCGGTCAGGTTGACGTGCAGCGCGCGCGCGAACGCCGCCGGATCGGTGTGCTCGAGCGGGGTCAGGCCCGAGAACTGGGCCGCCACGTGCAGCACGCCGTCCAGGCGACCGGTGTCGGCCTCGATGCGCTCGGCCATCTGCGCATAGTCGTCGGGCCCCGCGCCCTCGAGATCGAGCGGATACAGCGCCGGCGGCTGCCCATGCGCCTGCAGCCGGTCGTGCAACCGGTTCAGCCGCGGCACCTTGCGCCCGAGCAGCACCAGCGAAGCCCCGGCCTGGGCGCATGCCGTCGCCGCGGCCTCGCCCAGGCCGCCGTGGGCGCCGACGATCAGGATCGTGCGCCCGGCGAGCCCGGCCGGGCGCACCGGAATATCCAGCACCGGCGCGCTCACGGCTTCAGCACCTCGGCCAGGATGCGGGCCAGTTCGCCCGATTCGTGCAGTTCCAGGGTGATGTCGCAGCCGCCGATCAGCTCGCCGTGGACGAACAGTTGCGGGAATGTCGGCCAGTTCGAGAACCGGGGCAGGTTGGCGCGAATCTCCGGCTCCTCGAGCACGTTGATGGTGCGAAAATCGCGCGCCCCGGCCGCGGCCAGGGCCTCGGCCGTGCGCGCAGAATGGCCGCACATCGGGAACTGCGGGGTCCCTTTCATGAACAGCACGACGGCATGGCCGTCGATTTCGGCCTGGATGCGTTCGAGGATCGACACGAGGCGACTCCGAAAGGGGCGCGTCGCCAGCGGTGGCAGCGACGGTCGGGGTTAGAATCCGCTCATTCTATCGCGTCGCACCCGACGCCATCGCCCCACGGAGATTTCCGCGCCCCATGCCTGTCGAATTCGCCGCACTGCCCTACGATCGCACCGCGCTCGAACCGCACCTGTCCGGCGAGACGCTGGACCAGCATCACGGCCGGCATCAACTCGCGCACATCGAGCGCGTCAACGCACTGGTGGCGGGCACCGATCTGGCCGAGGCCTCCTTGGAGGCGATCGTGCGCAAGGCGCATGGCGAGCTGTTCGACCATGCCGCCCAGGCGTGGAACAACGCCTTCTACTGGCATTCGCTCAAGCCCGCAGCAGCCGGCGGCGGCGCGCCCAAGGGCAAGCTGGCCGAGGCGATCGCCCGCGACTTCGGCGATGTCGCCACGCTGCGCAGTCGCTTCGACACCCTGGCTCAGCGCCACTTCGGTGCCGGCTGGGCGTGGCTGCTCCAGCGCCGCGACGGCCGGCTGGGGCTGGCGGTCACCGCCAATGCGGCGACGCCGCTCACCGGCGACGACACGCCGCTGCTGGCCGCCTCGCTGTGGGAACACGCCTGGTATCTCGATTACCGCGACAACCGCCAGCGCTATCTCGACGCGTTCTGGCAGCTCGTCAGCTGGGACAGTGTCGCAGCGCGATTGCGCGGCTAGCCACACCACCCCGCCGCCAGCGCCTTCCGCTCGCGGACAACTCGCGGATAATGCGCCTCCTTGCCGAGACGCCCCGATGACACCCACCGCCAGAGCCCAGTGGCAGATCCACCTGTGTGTGTTGCTGTGGGGCTTTACCGCGATTCTCGGCAAGCTGATCAGCCTGCCCGCACTGCCGCTGGTGTGGTGGCGGATGCTGCTGGTCGCCGGCACCTTGCTGTTGCTGCCCCGGGTCTGGCGCGGGCTGCGCGCGCTGCCCGGCCGCCTGCTGCTGGCCTATTCGGGCGTCGGCGCGCTGGTCGCGCTGCATTGGCTGACCTTCTACGGCGCGGTCAAGCTGGCGAACGCGTCGGTCGCGGCCACCTGCATGGCATTGGCGACGGTGTTCGTGGCACTGATCGAACCGCTGGTGGCGCGCAGCCGCTTTTCCTGGCGCGAGCTGGCTCTGGGCCTGGCGGTGCTGCCCGGCGTGGCGCTCGTCGTGGGCGGCGTGCCGGACGGCATGCGGATGGGCATCGCGGTCGGTGCCCTGTCGGCGCTGTTCGTGGCGTGCTTTGGCGCGATGAACAAGCGCCTGGTCGAACGCGCCGACCCGCTCACGGTCACCGCACTCGAACTGGGCGCCGGCACGTTGACGCTGACCGTCCTCGCGCCGCTGATGCCGCTGCTGTTTCCGGCGTTCGCCGGCAGCCTGCTGACCCTGCCCGGCGCCCGCGACGGGGCCTGGCTGCTGCTACTGGCCTTCGCCTGCACCCTGTTGCCGTTCGCGCTGTCGCTGGTCGCGCTGCGCCACATGAGCGCGTTTGCCGCGCAACTGGCGGTCAATCTCGAGCCGGTCTATGCGATCGCGCTGGCGATCGTGCTGCTGGGCGAACAGCGCGAGCTCGCGCCGGGCTTCTACGCCGGGGTCGCGATCATCCTGGCGGCCGTGCTGGTGTATCCGGTCCTCGCGCGCCCGCGGCGGATCGTGCATGCCGAGAACATCGGCACCGGCGAGGCGAAATCGATCACCCGCTGAGTGCGCCTGCGCTGGCCGGGCGTGCGCAGACCCGGTTGCGGCCGCTGCGCTTGGCCTGATACAGCGCAGCATCGGCGCGCGACAACAGCGCGGCGGCATCGTCGGCGGCCGCGAGATCGGCCACACCGATGCTGACCGTCAGGGCGAACGGAGACCGCATCGCCGCGACCGAGGCGCGCATCGCGTCGCAGACTTCGACCGCCTGGCTCAGGCTGCATCCGGGCAGCAGGCGGACGAACTCCTCGCCGCCGAGCCGTGCGATGCGACCGCGCGCCGCCTCGGTTTCGCGCAGCAGCGCGCCGAGCAGTTGCAGCACGCGATCGCCCTCGGCATGGCCGTGCGCATCGTTGATCGCCTTGAAATGGTCGATGTCCACAACTGCGATCGACAGTGGCGCGCGCTGCGCACGCGCCTGCCCGATCGCCTGTTCGAGCGTGCAGGAGAAGCCGCGCCGATTGGCCAGCCCGGTCAGCGGGTCGGTGGTCGATTGCTCGGCCAGGTCTGCGTTCTGCAGTTCCAGCGCCTGCTGGTATTGCAGCAATTGCTGCTCGTACCAGGCCCGCTCCTGGAGTTGCAGATGCAGCGCACCGCTGACGCGGTGCAATTCCATCAACCGCGACGCCTGGCGCGAGAGCGCCTCGAGCGCTTCGCGCTGGGTGTCGTCGAGCTGCCGCGGATGGGAATCGACGATGCACAGCGCCCCCAGCGCATGTCCGTCGGCCGAACGCAACGGCGCGCCGGCATAGAAGCGCACGCCCGGGGCACCGGTGACCATCGGCAGGTGGCGAAACCGCACATCCCGTGTCGCGTCCTCCACCACCAGGGTCTGGTCGGGCGTCAGGATCGTCTGCGCGCAGAAGGACTCGTCACGCGGGGTCTCGACCGCGTCGAAGCCGGTGACCGCCTTGACCCACTGCCGGTCCCGGTCGACCAGGGTGATCGCAGCGATCGGCGCGTCGCAGATCGCCGCGGCGACCCGCACCAGGTCGTCGTAGGCCGCCTCGCGCGGCGTATCGAGAATGCGATAGGCATCGAGCGCCGCCTGGCGCTCGGCCTCGTTCACCGGCCGGTCGGGGCGCATCATCGTGCAGTTGGCCTGGCGCAGTGGGCGCGAGCAACGGACATCAGGAACTCCAGCGTTGCGGTGCCAGCACCCTAGCGCAGGCCGCGCACGCCGATGTCGACGGCTGCCGACGATGTGACCGCCCGCACGGAACCCGGCACTCGCAGGAGGACGCACTGACCGAGATAATGGCCGCCCGCCCGGAGGATCAAGATGCCCGCACCCGTCGAATTCCAGCTCGAAGGCGAGCACGTCGAACTCAACCAGTTGCTCAAGCTCGAGGGGCTGTGCGAGAGCGGCGGCGCGGGCAAGGCCCTGGTCGCCAGCGGCGCGGTGCGCGTGGACGGCGCGGTCGAGCTGCGCAAGACCTGCAAGATCCGCGCAGGCCAGACGGTGCGGGTAGGCGAGCACACGATCCGCGTGATCGCGGCCTGATCGCACGCGATCGACCACGCAGCACCCGCGCCGTCGCCGGCGCGGGTCCCCGCGCTCAGCGCACGCTGTAGCCCGATACGCGCCAGGTACGGTCGTCGTCGAAGCGGAACGACACCAGTTCGCGGATCGGCTGGGCGTGGTTGGCGAACTTGGTCGGCGAGGCGACGTTGAGATAGATCCCTTCGGGCACGGACTCGCCGGCGCCGAACCGCGACCGGCTCACCACCGGACGGTCGCGCGAAGCCGGTGCACCCAACCGGCTGCGGTCGGCGGCGACCTGGCGCACGAAGTCCTCGCGCGTCACCAGACCCTTCATCGTCGCCGACGCGCCGTCCCAGACTTCGCCGGCGCGGTTGGCATCGATCATCTGCATGATCTGCAGCGCGGCGGCGCTGATCTCGGCATCCTGCCGCGCGATCTGCGCCTGCTGCTCGGCGGTGAGGGCCGGCTGCTGCGCGGGCTGTTGCGCCGCTGCCGGCGGCGCCGCCGGGGCGGGCTGCTGGGCGTGGGCGGCAGACGCGGCCGCGGCGAGCATGGCGATCGACAGGGACAGGCGCAGCTTGTTCATGGGCATGACGCTCCAGGCGGCAGACGGGTCGAAGGGCTCGAGTGTACGCCTCGGGCTGGGGCCGGCAAGCGGGCGGGGCGACGCGTGGCGCGGGTATGCTCGGGGTTTTGAGCCCTCTGCCCGCCATGCCCCGCAGCGCCCGCCGACCGTGCCCCGACCACGACGCGATGCCGCCCGCTCGCCAACATCGCGACGCTGCCTACGTGAGCGACCGGACGACAGGGCCTGCGCCCTCCGCCAGCCGCCCGCGCAGACGCTGGTGGGGCCGGGCGCTGCGGTGGCAGTTGCTGGCATGGCTGCTCGCGGTGCCCACGGCCTGGGCGCAGGAACGCATCCTGGCCGACGACATCGAGGTCCGGGTCCTGCCTGACGGCCGCCTCGACGTCACCGAACGCATCGCGATCCGCGCTGAGGGGCGCATCTTCCGCCACGGCATCGTGCGCGACATTCCGGTCCGTTACCGCGACCCGGCAGGGGCCCGTATCGTCGTCGACCTGGACGTGTACGAGGTGCTGCGCGATGGCCGACCGGCGCCCTGGACCGCAGAGCGCAGCGGCAACCGCATGCGCGTGCGCGTGGGCGATGCCCGCCGCCTGCCGACTCCATCCACGCCGGTCTACACCTTGCGTTACCGGACCGCACGCCAGCTCGGGTTCTTCGACGATCACGACGCGGTGTATCTGCCTGCGCTCGCCCCCGCACGGGATGTGGCGATCGAGCGCGGCAGCATCACCATCGTGTTGCCGGACGCGGTGCCGCTGGAGACGCTGGACGCCGATGGCGCCACCGGCACTGCGGACGCGCCGGGCCGGGACTTCCACGTGGCGCTGTCGGCCGCCGGGACCGCGCGCTGGACGCTGGCGCGGCCGCTGCCGCCGGAGGCGGGCTGGACGGTCTCGCTGGCCTTCCCCAAGGGCCTGATCGCGCCGCCCAGCCGGCAGCAGCGCCTGGCCTGGTGGCTGCACGACCACCGCGGACCGCTGATCGCACTGGCCGGGCTGGCGACCCTGCTCGTCCTGTTCGTGCTGCAGCGCCGCCACCGCCGCAGCCCTGCCGCGGAGGCCACCACGCTCCGTGATGTGCCTCCGCCAGGTGTCTCACCGGGCGGGCTGCGCTACCTGCTGCGCATGCGCTACGACGCGCGCTGCCTGTCCTCGGATCTGCTTGCGGCTGCAGTCGACGAGCATGTGCACCTGCTGCGCGAGCGCGCGAGCGCGGGCATGCATTGGCGCGTCCGGCGCAGCCGCACCGGCGCACACCGTCTGCCTACCCTGGAACAGCGCGCGCTGCTGACCGCACTGCTGGCTGGCCCGCAGGACGCGATCGTGCTCGAGCCGGCACAGGCTGATGCCATCGGCGCGACCTGGCGGGCGCATGAACTCGCCCTGCGCCGCCGCTTCCAGCCTGCATTGTTCAGCGCCCGCGGCGGCCATCTGCTCGCCGCGCTCGCGATTGCGCTGGTCACAGGCGCGGTCGCACTGTGGCTGTCCGCCGATGCCGGCACCTGGGTACCGACGCTTGCGATCGTCGCGGCGATGGGACTGGTCCTGATCGCCTTCGCGGTGCGGGCGCGTGCGCCCACCGCCGAAGGCCGTCGCCTGCTCGCGCACGCCCAGGGCCTGCGCCGCTATCTGACCGGCGCCGGCGGCCCCGGGGCATCCGACGCCCAGGCTGCGCCGCCGCTGCACGATGTCCATCACTACGCGTTCCTGCTGCCCTACGCCGTCGCACTCGACGTCGAAGCGGCCTGGACCCGCAGGTTCGCCGCGGCGGCCGGGCCTGCGGCCGCGAGCGCATCGGTCGCCGGTCTGCCCTGGTACCGGGGCGTGGCCGTCACCGATCTGGATCGCTTCTGCCGCTCCGTCGGCCAAGGCCTGGCCCGTCGCATCGCCGCCGCACGCACGCCGAGCGCGCGACGAGCCAAGCGCCGTCGCCATGGTGCCGAAGGCGACGCGCCGCGCTGATCGCAGCGGCGACCCACGGGCCTGGTGGCCGACGCATCACAGCAGGCGCCAGGCACCGGATCACCGTTCCAGATACGGCGCCCCGGGACCGCGCGCGCCGGCGACATCGTCCGGGTTGCGCAGCGGACAAGTCCGCAGCGACAGGCATCCGCAGCCGATGCAGCCGTCGAGTTGGTCGCGCAGTCGCGTGAGCTGTGCGATGCGGGCATCGAGGTCGGCCCGCCAGTGACGCGACAGGCGCGTCCAGTCGACCTGGGTCGGCGTTCGCCCGTCGGGCAGGGTCGCCAGCGCCTCGCCGATCGCCGCCAGCGGGATCCCGGCCCGCTGCGCGACCCGGATGACCGCCACCCGCCGCAGCGCGTCGCGCCGATAACGGCGCTGGTTGCCTGCATTGCGCGTACTGGACAGCAGCCCCTGGCGTTCGTAGAAGTGCAGGGCCGAGACCGCCACGCCGCTGCGTGCAGCCAGTTCGCCGACCGACAATGTCTCGTGGGTCCCCAATCCGTCCCGACTCATCAGCCACCTCTTGACCTCAACATTTGTTGAGGTTTTACCCTGCCCGGCACCCCCCCGCAATCCGACAGGAGCCCGAATGATCCTCCAGCCCCGCTCTTCGCCCTCGATCCAGGCGCCGGCCTGCGCGTGGTCGCATGCCGACGCCGGGCCGGAGACGATGCAGGCGATCGCCTGCGCACCGGGCGCACGCGGCGCATGGATCCCGGTGGAAACGCCGATTCCGTTGCCGGGCCCTGAGCAGGTGCTGATCCGCGTGCTGTCGGCGGGCTTCGGCCACTGGGACGTCCTCGAGCGCGACGGGCGCTTGCCCGGCACCCTCGTGCACGCGTCCGCCCCCTGGATCGGCGGCGCGGAGGGCGCCGGCACGGTGGTCGAGGTCGGCGCCCACGTGCAACGGCTGCGCGAGGGCGATCGCGTCTGCGGCCTGGCGCTGCCTTGCGCCCCGCGCTACGGCTTCCATGCCCAATTCGCGCTCGTCGATGCCGACCGCGCTTGGCGCATCCCCGCCCGACTGCCGCTGCACCACGCCGCCGCGCTGCCGGTCGATGGCGGTCTGGCGATGCACGCCGTGGCCCACGTGCTGGGCCTGGGCGCAGGCGACACGCTGCTGCTGTTGGGCGCGAGCGGCGGCATCGGGCACATGGCGCTGCAGTTCGCCCGCCAGCGCGGCGCGCGGGTGCTGGCCGTGGTGTCGGGCGCCGATGGCATCGCGCTGGCCGAGCGGCTCGGCGCGGACATGGCGATCGACGGGCGCCGTCAGGATCTCGCCGCAGCCCTGCGGATCTTCGCGCCTGAGGGCCCGACCGCTTCGTTGCTGACCGCGAGCGATGCCGGCATCGCCCGGATCGCAGTCGATGCGCTGCGGTCCGGCGGCCGCATCGCCTGGCCGCACGGCGTGACGCCGCCACCGGCGCGCGCAGACATCGCCGCGACCGGCTTCGGTGCGCATGCCGGCGCGACCTCGATGCAGGCGGCCTGCCGCGCGATCGAACGCGGACCGTTCCACCTGCACGTCGGGGCCCGCCTGCCGCTGTCGCGGATCGCCGATGCCGAGCGCTTGCTCACCGCGCATCACCTGGGGCGTGTGGTGCTCGACATTCCCTAGAGGGCGCGCCGTCGACGCTGCACGGCCCGGCTGACGACGGCGCCGCGACAGCCGCAGGCGCATCGCGGACAATGCCCGCTCTCCCCCGACGAAGACCGGCGCGCGCGCGCGCCGCACTGGACCGCCCATGCTCCGCTGGTTCGAAAACCGCATCGCCCCGTTCCCGTCCGCCCCGCCCGAACAGCCGCCGCGGACGCTGTTCGCGTTCTGCATGCACTACGTGCGCGGCAGCGGCCGCTGGCTGCTGCTGATGGCACTGTTCACCGCGGCCATCGCCATCGCCGAGGTCGTGCTCTATGCCTATGTCGGCTCGCTGGTCGATCGCCTGGCGGCGCACACGCCCGCCTCGTTCCTCGATGCCGAGGGCGGGCGACTTGCGGCGATGGCGGTGCTGGTGCTCATCGGCCTGCCGGTGATGACCTTGTTCAGCTCGTTGATCATCCACCAGACGCTGCTGGGCAACTTCCCGATGCGGATCCGCTGGAACGTGCATCGCTACCTGCTGCGGCAGTCGATGACCTACTTCCAGGAAGAGTTCGCCGGCCGCATCGCCACCAAGCTGATGCAGACCTCGCTGGCGGTGCGCGAGACAGTCATCAAACTGCTGGATGTCGGCAACTACGTGCTGGTCTACCTGACCGGCGCGCTGGTGGTCGCGGCCTCGGCCGACTGGCGGATGATGCTGCCGTTCCTGGGTTGGGTGCTCTGCTACGCGGCGCTGATGCGCGTTTTCGTGCCGCGGCTGAGCAAGATCTCCGAGAAGCAGGCCGACGCCCGCGCGGTGATGACCGGACGCATCGTCGACAGCTACACCAACATCGCCACGGTCAAGCTGTTCTCGCATTCCTCGCGCGAGCAGTCCTACGCCTACGAGGCGATGGACGGCTTTCTCGACACCGTGCATCGGCAGATGCGCCTGGTGACGATCATCAACGTCTGCAATTACGTGCTCAACATGCTGCTGGTCGCTTCGGTCGGCGGGCTCGGCCTGTGGCTGTGGCATGGCGGGGCGATCAGCACCGGCGCGATCGCGGTGGCGATCGCGCTGGCGCTGCGGATGCTGGGCATGTCGCAATGGATCATGTGGGAACTCTCGGCGCTGTTCGAGAACATCGGCACGGTGCGCGACGGCATCAACTCGATCTCGCTGGCGCCGACCGTGGACGATGCGCCCGCCGCGCAGGTGCTGCCGCCGGTGCGCGGCGACATCCGCTTCGAAAGCGTCGATTTCCACTACGGCCAGGCCGAGCGCAGCGTCATCGAGGGCCTGGACCTGCACGTGCGCCCCGGCGAGAAGATCGGCCTGGTCGGACGGTCGGGCGCGGGCAAGTCGACTTTGGTCAATCTGCTGCTGCGCTTCTACGACCGCGAGGCCGGCACGATCCGCATCGACGGTGTCGACATCGCCACCGTCACCCAGGACTCGCTGCGTGCGCAGATCGGCATGGTGACCCAGGACACTTCGTTGCTGCACCGCTCGGTGCGCGAGAACATCCTCTACGGCCGTCCGGATGCCAGCGAGGCGGAGATGATCGAGGCCGCACGGCGCGCCGAGGCGCACGAATTCATCCTCGGCCTCAGCGATGCCAAGGGGCGCACCGGCTACGACGCCCAGGTCGGCGAGCGCGGCGTCAAGCTCTCGGGCGGCCAGCGCCAGCGCATCGCGATCGCGCGCGTGCTGCTGAAGAACGCCCCGATCCTGGTGCTCGACGAGGCCACCTCGGCGCTCGACTCCGAAGCCGAAGCCGCGATCCAGGAGAACCTCTACCGGCTGATGGAAGGCAAGACGGTGATCGCGATCGCCCACCGGCTCTCGACGATCGCAGCGATGGACCGGTTGATCGTCATGGAGCGCGGCCGGATCGTCGAGCAAGGCACGCACGAGGCGCTGATCGCGGCCGACGGCATCTACGCGCAGTTGTGGCGGCGGCAGTCGGGCGGTTTCCTGCAGGACGACGCGCCCTGAGTTCACGACGCGACGGGCCGCGCCCGTCGCTCACCCCGGCGTTGGCGCCGGGGTCTGGGTGCGATCGGCGCCGTCGGTCGGCGCAGCCGCCTCGCTGTCGTCGGCCGAGGCCTCGGACGGCCGGGCGGGCGTATCGCCGCCCTGCGCCGTCGGCGTGCGCGCCTCGCGCGGCGCGGGCGCGGCGGGGGCCGGCTCGGCGGCGCGGCGGGATGTCCCGCTGGGCACGCCGAGGATGCGCAGCCGGCTGGCGATGCCTGCGGCCGCGGTCATCTCCCCGACGAGGTCGAACTCCGACAGCGGGCTCTCCGACGGGCACTGCGCGTCCGGGAAGCCGAAGCGTCCGCGCAGCTCAAGACCGCAGGCGGTCATCGCCTCGACATCGCGATCGGGTGCATTGCAGGTCGCATCGAAGGCGCGGATGTAGGAGTCGCGGCGCGCGACGAAGTCCTGGCCGCACTTACGCATCAGTCGCAGCCGGTCGAGATCGTCCTGCGCCGGATTCACCCCGTCCAGGCCATAGAGCTTGAGCTCGTCGGGGGTGAGGATGCGCAGGCTGCGATTGGGCACGGCCATCATCAGGTCGGCGACCGCGACGGCGGCGCCATTGCGCTCCAGATAATCGCGGACCCGGCCGTAGACCGCCCGCAGTTCCCGGTTGAGCTCGGCCCGCGTCGACGCGCTCGAGCTCATGCGGATGATCCGGTGGATGCCGACCCGGCCGCCGATCAGCCGGGTGTCGCCGCCGGCGAGCAGGAACACGCAGGAACTGTGGCAGGCCGCGCCTTCGCGCACCCAGATCGTCCAGCGCGACTCGGCGATCACGTCGCCGGCGCGGATCGCTTCTTCGACCATGCCGCCGCTCGAGTCGAGATCGAGCACCCGCTTGTCGATCTTCAACTCGTCGGCGACCGCAGCCAGGCGTTGCATCAGCCGGGTGAAATCCTGGGTCACGCGCCCCTTGAAGCGCAGCCGGAATACCCCGCGCTCGGCGCAGGGCGCCATCGCCTCGCGCAGCGCCGCGCGGTCGAACGCCTTCAGCACGTCGCCATCGCCAGCGTTGGCATAGTCCAGTTCGCAACTCACCGACGCAGTCGCGCCCTCGAGCGTCATCGGCGACCAGTCGACCTCGGCCGGATCGGCGGTGTCGGCGGGCAGCGGCGCCACATCGGGCAGGTCCTCGGTCGCCAGCGGCGCCGTGCTGACCGCGCCGCCCTCCTCCGGGCTGGACACCTCGACGGTCTCCACTGCCTCATCGACGGGCGCGGGCGCGCGCTGGCAGCCGACCACGGCCAGGCACAGGATCAACGGCAGGCACGAACGCCAGGACGACATGGAGGCAACGGACTCCGGCTAGGGGCGCGAGATGATCCGCCCAGTGTAGGGACTTGGCCGGCGACCGTTCGAATGCGATGTGAATGCAGCCGGACAGCCCGCGCCCAACGTGCTCAGCGGACCAGCCGTGGCAGCAGCGCCGCGTGGAACGGGGCGGGCGCCTCGACCTGCGGCGCGTGGCCGAGCGCCGGGAACTCGACCAGTTCGGCATCGGGGATCGCCTGAGCCGCGCGTCGCCCCAGCACCGGGTAGTCGCCCAACCGCGCGGCGATGGGCGGCGGCGCGCGATGGGCGCCGGGCGCGATGCGATCCTTGCCGCCGATCATCAGCAGCGTCGGCACGCGCAGCTTCGCAAACTCGTGCACCACCGGCTGGGTGAACACCATCTCCGAGGTCTGCGCCTGGTTCCAGGCCACGATCTCGCCGTCGGGGCCGGCGTACAGGCCGGCCAGCATCTCGACCCAGCAGTCGTAGCGCGGGTCCCAGCGACCGTCGTAATAGACCTTGCACTGATAGGCCCGGATGCGCTCGGCGCTCGTCCTGCGCTCGTCTTCCATCAATTGGTCGACCGTCGCGTACGGCACGCCTTCGGCCTGCCAGTCCTCGAGCCCGATCGGATTGACCAGCACCAGCTGCGCGACCGCGTCCGGATACTGCAGCGCGTAGCGGGTCGCCAGCATGCCGCCCATCGAGTGGCCGATCAGCACCGGGCGCTCGACGCCCAGCGCCTGCAACAGCCCCTGGGTGTTGGCGGCCAGCTGGGCGAACGAGAACTGGTAGCCGCGCGGCTTGCTCGACCCGCAGAATCCGACCTGATCGGGCGCGATCACCCGCCAGCCGTCGGCGACCAGCACGGCGATCGTGTCCTCCCAGGTCGCAGCGCAGAAGTTCTTGCCGTGCAGCAGCACGGCCGTGCGCCCGTTGCCCGTGCCCGCTGGCTGCACGTCCAGATAGGCCATCGACAGCGCCTGGCCCTGCGAGCTCAGCGCATGCGTCTGGCTCGGGTACGCCGCATCGAGGCCCTGCTGCCCGCCGCGGTCGGGCGAGGTGGCGTTGGACGCAAAGGCGGCAGCGGACACCCCCGACAGTGCGGCGAGCGACAGCGCGAAGGTCAACGAGCGGGACATGCGAACAGCCTCATACAGCGGGATGGCGCGATCCTGCCAGGCGCGATCGACCGGGCACAGCGTCGGGCCCGGCTCAGCGTGCGGGCACGGTCCACAGATAGATGCGGGTGCCGTCCACCTCCTGCGTGGCCTCGGGCGTCCACTGGTCGGCCATGTCGAAGGCGTGGCTGACGATCCGCGTGCCGGGCTTGAGCTCGGCGAGCAGTTTCGGGCGCAGTTTCACATTTAGGCTCTGCAGCAGATACAACGTGACCACGCTGGCCTGGCTGATGTCCTCTTGGAACAGGTCGGCCTCCTTGAACGTCACCAGATCGGTGACACCGGCCGCCTCGGCATTCGCGTTCGCCTCGCGCACGCGTACCGGGTTGATGTCGATGCCGACCGCGCGCACGCCAAAACGTTGTGCCGCGGCGATCGGGATGCGGCCATCGCCCGAGCCCAGGTCGTAGAGCACGTCGCCTTCGCGGACCTTGGCCAGATTGAGCATGGCATCGACCACCGGCTCGGGCGTCGGCACGTAGATCACGTCGGGCTCGCGCGACGGTCGCGGCGCGCCTTCGGCGAACGGCGAGTCCGGGCCGATCTGGGCGGTGACGGTCGGCACCGCGGTCGGCACGCCGCCTGCGCCCGTCGCTGCGGGCAGGCCGGCAGCGGTATCGGCCGTGGCCTGCGGCGGCTGCGGATCCTGCGCGCACGCGATCATGAAGGCGGGCACGAGCACGCAGAGCGCGCGCATGGAACGGGACGGGGTCGATCGGATCATCGCGAGGTCTCCTCGAGGCAGGTGGACGGTCGAAGCCAGAGCAACAGCAGCCCGCCGACCGCGAGCACGACCACGCCGACCAGCGCACCGCGTCCGGTGTAGGCCAGGCTCGCGTACAGCAGGTAGCCGCTGGTCGCGCAGAACAGCAACGGCAGTGCGGGATACAACGGCACCCGGAACGGGCGCGGACGCTGGGGGTCGCGCCGGCGCAGCACGAACAGGGCGATGCCCACCAGCAGGAAGAACAGCCAGAACACCGGCGCGGTGTACTCCACCGCGACCTCGAAGCCATCGCGTGCGAACGCGCCCAGCCCGACCAGCGCCAACGCCAGCACGCCCTGGACCAGGATCGCTGCACGCGGCGCGCCGCTGCGCGCATCCCAGCGGCCGATGGCGCTCAGCGCCGGGAAATCGCGCCCGGCGGCGTACACGCTGCGCGCACCGGTGATCAGCGTCGCGTTGGCCGAGGTCAGCGCCGCAGCGACCACGATCGCACTCATCAATGCCGCGCCGCTCGGCCCGAACACCCGGCCCATCACCTCGGCCGCGACGGCGTTGTGCTCGGCCATGCCGCCCAGGCCGAGCACGCGCAGATAGGCCAGGTTGACCAGCACGTACAGTGCAGCGATCGCGATCAGGCTGAGCACCAGCACGCGCGGCATCCAGCGCCGGGCATCGCGGACCTCGGCGGTGATGTAGACCGCCTCGTTCCAGCCGCCGTAGGTCAGCAGCACGAACACCAGGACCAGGCCGATCGCGCTGTCACCGCCGCTGCCCGGCACCGCTGCGATGTCGGTCGGCGCAAACGCCAGCCCCGCCACGACGATCACCAGCACGCCAGCGATCTCGGCGATCGTCAGCCACGTCTGCACCGCCGCACTGTGGCGCGTGCCGATCCAGTTGATCGCCGACAGCGCGATCACGGCCGCGGCCGCGTACAGCGCCGATGCCCCACCGCCGCGGTCGAACAGCTGCGCCAAGTAGTCGCCGACGATGAAGCACAGCAGCGCGATCGAACCGGTCTGGATCACGGCCATCCGCGCCCACGCGAACAGGAAGGCCATGCGCGGTCCATAGGCGCGCCGCAGGTAGGCGTAGTCGCCACCGGCCTGCGGGTAGGTCGTGGCCAGTTCGGCGTAGCACAGCGCACCGACGATCGACAGCACGCCGCCTGCGGCCCAGGCGAGCAGCAGTGCCACTTCGCTGCTCGATGCGCCGGCAACGAGCGACGGCGTGCGGAAGATGCCCGCGCCGACGACGATACCGATCGTGATCGCGAACGCATCGCGCGCACGCAATGTGGCACGCGGGGGCGCAGGGTCGGCCATCGCGGGCCGGCGTTCGCTTGCGTCCATGAGGGTCCAGAGTGACGGAGGGTCGCTGTCGGCGAACCGGCGGCGCGGGACTGCTGGGCCGTCCGATTCAAGCACTGCCGCGATGGCAGACATGTGAACCCGTCCGCAGCATCGCAAGCGTGCACATCGAGGCGCGACGCGCGATCCCACGCACAAGTGGCCGCCCGCGGTAGCGCCGCCGCGCGCTGTGGCAGCGGCGCGCGCTGGGGAGGGCGACCCGCACTGCGGCAGCAGACTCGCGCACTGTGGCGGCGGACTGAAGACCGCTTCCAGGTCGGTGTGCGGCTCCCCCTCCCCCGCTTGCGGGGGAGGGCCGGGGTGGGGGCGAGCCGCCGACGGCGCGCACGGCGTCAGCGGTCGCGCATCGCCTCGAGCACGCCCAACAGGCTGCGCAGGTCCTGCGCATTGTGCAGACCGACGCGACGCAGCTTGTCGGCGCTGCCGCCGCGCAGATAGCGCAGCCACGCGGCCGGCGCTTCGCTGCCCGGCAGGTCGTCTTCGCGCAGCACACCGAGCAACTCGCGCTCGACGGTCGCCAAGCGGCAATTGGCCCAGACACCGCGATAGCGACGCCGCACTGGGTGCAGCAGGTCGACATGGCGCAGGTCGATCAGCGGGTCGCGCATCCGCGCCAGGCGGTAGCGCGTGGTCAGCAACGGACGGTCGTAGCAGCGTCCGTTGTAGCTCACAAGGACAGTCTCGCGCCGCAGCCAGCCGGCGAAGACCTTCAGCATCTCGCGCTCGGCGCCGAGCGTGGTGATGCACAGCTGGCGAATCCGCAGCCGGCCATCGATGACGTCCGCCGCGCCGATCATGAACGCACGGGTGCCGGTGCCGCCGGCCAGGCCGGTGGTCTCGGTATCGAACGCAAGCAGGTCGCCGCGCTGCACGGTGTCATGGCGGATGTCATGCAGCGCCAACTCGGCGTCGTCATGCGGCCACGGGGCCATCTGTTCCAGATAGCGCAGGCCCGGCGCGATCTCTTCGCCAGGTAGCGTGCGATCGACCGTCGCGCCCGGACGCGATGCCACGGCCGGGGCGCGCAGCTTCATCAGCTTGCGTAACTGCTCGGCGACCGCCTCTGGCGACCGTTGCGCATCGGCGCGCGGCCACTGCGCGCGCGGCGGCAGCACGGGCGCCATCGGCCGGGCCGGCGCGACGCTCGGCAGCGCGGTCCCGGCCTGGCTGCGCAGCAGCCCCAACCGCTTGGCCAGCGCGCTCATGGGCGCCCCGTCATGCGCTCACCAGCAGGTCGACCACGCGCGCGGCCAGCTGCCGCGGCGTGCGCTCGGTGTCCTCCTCGGACGCGAGGATCGGCCCGACGCAGGCCGGGCAGCCGGCACGGCAACCGCAGCCATCGATCAGCGCCGCGGCCTGCGCCAGCAGTTCGTCGCGGCGCTCGAACAGCGGTGAGGACAGACCGACGCCGCCGGGATAGTTGTCGTAGAGATAGAGCGTCGGCGCGAAACGACCGATCCCGGCGATGTCGAGTGCCGCGCCCTCGCCGTCGCGCAGTTGCCCGCGACCGCGCTGGTCGGCGGTCGCAAACCACGTGCCATCGCCGCTGCCCACGGCTTTCTGCAGGTCGCGGCTCTCGGCCATCACCGCGACCTGCGCGACCAGATGCAGTGCGTACGACGCGCCCAGAAACCCGTCGAGCGCCTCGTGCCGCGCATCGAACGCAGCATCGAGCGCGCGCTGCGGCAACTGCCACCACACCGCGCTGGTGTGCAGTTCCTGATCGGGCAGGTTGACCGGCCCGTAGCCGATGTTCTCGTGGGTGTGGAAACGGATCTTCTTGTAGCCCGACACCCGCCGTACCACATGCACCTCGCCCAGATGCGCGCTGCCCTGCCCTGCGTCCGCCTGCTCGGCATCGTCGAGCACCTTGAGCTTGGTGTAGTCGATCGCATCGGTGTAGTAGTCGACGTGGGTGCGCTGCACGTAGGCCTTGCGGCCCTCCCAATCCAGGCGTTCGACCTGGAACGGCTCGGACTGGATCATGTGAATCGCGCCCTCGTAGAGCGTGAGCGCGGCGGCCGAATAGTCGACCTCGGCGATGATCGTCTGCCGACCGTCGGTCCGATCGACGACCACGAAGTTGCCGTCGGCGACCGAGCGCAGGTTCACCGCCTGCGCCGGATAGCTGTCGGCGATCCATTCCCAGCGATCGCCCTCGTGATGCAACACGCCCGACTCGGCCAGCACCTCCAGCCACGGCAGTGGCGCGACCGGGCCGAACATGTCGCCATCGACGAACGGCAGTTCGAACGCGGCGCAGCGGATGTGATCGAGCAGGATCAGCGGCTGGTCGGGCTCGATGCGCGCGTGCTCGGGATTGGCCTGCGCGAAGAACTCCGGATGGCGCACGACGTACTGGTCCATCGGTTCGGAGCTGGCGACCAGCACGCCGACCGAGGGCTGCTGCCGGCGGCCGGCACGACCGAAGCGCTGCCAGGTCGCCGAAATGCTGCCCGGATAGCCGTTGAGCACGACCACGTCGAGGCTGCCGATGTCGACCCCCAGCTCCAGCGCCGAGGTGCTGACGATGCCGTCGATGCTGCCCGCGCGCATCTCGCGCTCGGCCGCGCGGCGTTCGGTCGGCAGGTAGCCGCCGCGGTAGGCGCGGATCCGGCGCGGCTTGCGCGGGTCGTGGTCGAAGACTTCCTTGAGGTACTTGGTCAGCACCTCGACCATCAGCCGGGTCTGGCAGAACACCAGTGTCTTGAGGCCGGAGCGGATCGCCAGCCGCGCGATGCGGTTGGACTGCGAGCGCGCGGACGCGCGCAGGCCCAGGTCCGGATTCACCACCGGCGGATTCCACAGCAGCACGTGCTTGTCGCCGCGCGGCGCGCCGCCATCGTCGATCGCCTCGAGCTGCGCGTCGTCGACCTCGATGAGCGCGCGCCCGTGCTCGCGGGCATTGCCGATCGTGGCCGAGCACAGGATGAACTGCGGGGTCACGCCGTAGAACGCGCACACCCGCTTGAGCCGGCGGATCACATTGGCCACGTGCGAACCGAACACGCCACGGTAGGTGTGGATCTCGTCGATCACCACGTAGCGCAGATTCTCGAAGAACTGCGCCCACTTGGTGTGATGCGGCAGGATCGCCTGATGCAGCATGTCGGGATTGCTGACGACGATGTCACCATTGATGCGGATCGCCTGGCGCGCATCCCCGGGCGTGTCGCCGTCGAAGGTCGCCGCGCGCAGGCCGAGCTCGCCGGCGGCATTGAGTTCCAGCAATTCGGCGACCTGATCCTGTGCCAGCGCCTTGGTCGGGAACAGGTACAGCGCCTTGCTGCGCCCGGCGATCGCTGCCGACAGCACCGGCAGCGTGTAGCACAGCGACTTGCCCGACGCGGTCGGCGTGGCGACCACGACGTGGCGGCCGGCCTGGGTCGCGGCCCAGGCCTGGGCCTGATGGCTGTAGAGCCGGTCGATGCCGCGGCTGCGCAGCGCGCGCGCCAGCGCTTCGGGCACCTCGCCCGGCATCGGCGCGTAGCGGCCCGGCTGGCCGGGCAACAGCAGGCTGCCGGTGATGCGCCCGGGGTACTTGGCCGACAACTTGGTCGCAAGCGCAGTGCCGGGCGCGGTGCCGGCCGTGGTCGCAGGCAGCGAGTCGGGTTTGAGGATCGCGTTCAGACAGCACGCTCCGGGCGGCAGGCGGGGCGCGAGCGTGCCCGTGCGTCGTCTCACGACGCGAGACGGCGGCCGCAGGCGCCTTTCGTTCACGGGCGCAGGACCGCCCGCGCCCTAGCATCGGGCGCTCCTGATCCCCCGCTTGGAGACCCCGATGCAGACCCTGGACGGCAAGACGATCGCCATTCTCGCCACCGACGGCTTCGAGCAGTCGGAGCTCGAGAAACCGCTACAGGCCTTGCGCGAGGCCGGCGCCCACGTCGATGTCGTGTCGCCTGGCGATGCGACCTCGATCAAGGGCTGGGACCAGAAGGACTGGGGCCGCAGCGTCGATGTCGACGTGCCGCTTTCCAAGGCCGATCCCGGCCGCTACGACGCGCTGGTGCTGCCCGGCGGGCAGATCAACCCCGACAACCTGCGCAAGGACGCCGACGCGGTCGCGTTCGTGCGCACCTTCGGCCGCAGTGGCAAGCCGGTCGCCGCGATCTGCCACGGTCCGTGGCTGCTGGTCGAGAGCGGCCTGGCGAAGGGCCGCAAGGTCACATCCTGGGCATCGATCAAGACCGACCTGGTCAATGCCGGCGCGGATTGGCAGGACGCGGAGGTCGTCGTCGACGGCAACCTGATCACCAGCCGCAAGCCCGACGACATCCCGGCCTTCAACGCCGCGATCGTCAAGGCCGTCGCAGGCTGAATCCGCACACTGCGCTGGAGACCATGCCGATGACGATCGAATTTCAGATGTTGGCCGGGTCGATCGCCCTCGGCTTGGTCCACGTCCTGGTCGCCGCCGGGTTTTCCACCGCGCAACGCGGCATGGCGTGGAATGCCGGCAATCGCGACGGCCATGTGCCACCGCTGACCGGCGCCGCGCAGCGACTGTCGGCGGCGAGCCGCAACTTTCTCGAGACCTTTCCGTTCTTCGCCGCCGCGGTGCTGGCGGTGGTGCTGGCCGGTCGCCACGACGCCACCACCGCACTGGGCGCGCAGCTCTATCTGTGGGCGCGCGTGGCCTATCTGCCGGTCTACGGCGTCGGCATTCCCTACCTGCGCAGCGCCATCTGGGCAGTCGCGACCGTGGGGCTGGTCATGGTGCTTGCAGGGCTGTTGTGAACGCGGCGGTCCTGTCATCGAAATCCAACATTGGATTCACGGAAAACAGACGATCCGCGCCTTAGCCTGCGCACTCCCAAGTTCCTGGCAACATTCCGATGGCCCGTTCCGAATCCGATCACATGTTGGTGCTCTCGCTGGGTCGCAATGGACGCGCCTCGTATCCCGAGCGCCCCTGGGAGGAGATCGAACCGGTGCTGCGGCGGGTCTGGGAATTCGATGGCCGGCTGCGCGCCTGGCATGACGTCCGCGCGCAAGTGCAGGCAGCCTGGCAGGCGCATGACACGCGCCCGCGTCACGATCGCCGTCGCGGCGCCGCGATTGATCAGGTCAGCCGCGCGGTCTGACATCCGTTCGCACCATCTCCCGACGGGAGGAAGCGCGGCATCACGATCGACTCGCGATGCAGGCAGGCCCCGGCCACAGCACGACGCCATGCTCTTGCCGCCCGCGTGACGCGGTCGCACCGATAGTGTCCGCACCGCAGACCGGAGATCGCCATGAGCAAGGCCAACCCCACCCGCCCCAACGCCCCGAGCGACGAATCGTCGCTGCGCGACCGCGAGGATCTGCCGCCGACGCGCGGACCGGCACTGAAGGATCCGCGCTCGCAGTCGGCGATCGACAACATCGGCCTCGACGACCAGGCCGACCTGCTGGACCCCGAACTCGATGACCAAATCGGCGATCGCAATGCCGATGGCCATTCGTTCGCCGACGACGTGCGCAGCGATACCGGTGTGGAGAACGGTGAGCCGAAGTGAGCGTGCCTGTGCCCGGGGCCGTCTTCGGCCCCGGGCGCGTTGCGTGACGCGTGGTCAGACCCCAGGACGGCGGTACAACGCCGCGTTGATGCACGAGAACACGCTGACGATGAACCAACCGAACGGCAGCAACGAGACCGTCAGCAGCCAGGTGATCGCGAATGCGATGCAGCCAGCCAGAAACCACAGCACGGCCGATAGCAGCCGACCCTGCACCAGTTGCCCGAGGCCGGGCACGATGAAACTGCAGATGGCGGCGATCACATTGCCGGCCGAACCCTGTCCACTCATGGAACGATCTCCTGCGCGTTGAAATGACTGCGATGGTCCGCGACGAGGGCGCGGCGTGATGTGAATGCGCCATGCCGCTCCCTTGACGACAGGCGCGCCATCAAGGCCGGCAACCGACCTGTCCAGCATACTGGCGAACGCTGGCAACGCGATGCCCGCGCGCATCTGCCACGCAGTGGAAGCGACACCGTGGCCTGCAGACATGGGCACACCGACGACGGGCGCATCCTGGAAGGATGCGCCCGTGGCGGAATCACCGGCGATCGGAGGCGTCAGCCGACGCGGAAGCGGTCGTTGTCGTCGCGGCCGCTGCCGGTGTACTCGCCGCTGGTATAGCGGTCGTGCGACACGTAGGCATCCTCCACCGCGGCCTTGGCGCGATCCCATTCCAGGCGTGAATTGCCGCGACGCGATGCCCAGTCTCGCGCAAGCTCGCCTGCAAGCGCGTCGTCCCACTCACGATCGGCATGACGCGAACGCGCATAGGCGCCATAACGATAGGCCGGCTGGTAATCCTCGTAGCGGTCGTCGGCGTTGCGGTAGGGCGCATTCTCGAACGCCTTGGCGTAGTAGTCATCGCTGCGCTGGTACAGAGCGTACGTCCGATCCGTGCGCTCCCAGGCATCGCGCACCGCCGGCTGCGCGTCTTCCCATTCCAGCTTCGATTCGGCCCTGGCCGATTCCCAATCGCGGCGAAGTTGCGCCTCCGACTCGTCCCAACCGCGGGTCCGATCGGCCTCGCGGGCCTGCAGGCCGAAGCCGTAGGCCGGAGCGTAATCGCGGTCGTAGTCATGCCCAGGTTTGACGTAAGGCCGGTCGCCATGCGCTTGGCGCCAGTACTCCACTTCGCCGGTCGGATCGATCCGCTCGGCCACGCCCTTGCCGATCGCCGCCCCGGCGACCACGCCCACCGCCGCCCCGATCAAGGTCCCGACCGGCCCGAACACGGTACCGGCCGCAGCACCGGCGGCCATGCCGCCCGCAGCGCCGCCCACACCGACACCGACGGGATGAGCGCCGGGCGTCTTGGTGATCGGATCGCGATTGAGATCGCGGCCACCGTCGCGAATGTCGTCCTGCTTGGTCATGTGCTTGGCTCCGTTGCTCGAATGTGCGATCACCGTGCGGGTCCGGGGATGAAGCCGCCGTGGCGAAATCCGGAATGCGCGGCCGTTGCGTTCAGCTGTCACGCCCGGCCATGTCCGCAGGGCGTCGGTCCGCCGTCGCACGCGAACGTTGCAGACGAGGCAGCGCGCCGACCACCAGCAACGCCACAAGCGTGGTCGCCAGTGCCACCATCTCCTGCCCCATGCCTGCAGCCATGCCGATGGCCGCAGTCATCCAGACGCCGGCCGCGGTCGTCAGGCCTTCGATGCGCTCGCCCTTGTCCAGCTTGAGGATCGCGCCCGCTCCCAAGAACCCGATGCCCGACACGATGCCCTGCATCACCCGGGTCACCTCGGCGCCGTCGATGTCCGACAGCAATGGCGCGAGCACGAACAGCGCCGAACCGATCGAGACCAGGATGTGTGTCTTCAGTCCCGCCGCGCGGCCCTTGTATTCACGCTCCCAGCCGACCATGCCACCGAGCAGCGCGGCCACCAGCACGCGGACCACGATGGTGGTCAGGGTGTCGGGATCGGGCAACGCCAGTTCGCGGGCCACGGCATCGAGCACTTGAGCGAACACGCTCATCGCACATGGCCTCCAGGCACGGCAGGACGAATGAGGCGGGTCGCGATCGGCATCGGGGCACTCCGTAGGGGGGGGTGCGCCGGACGCTAGCGCGCGTCGGGTCTGACCGCGGTGATGGTCGCTGTCGCGCCTCGCGGCCCAGGTCGCACGTCCACCACCGGGCCGGCGCGCCGCCGCCCGCCTCGAAGCCTTGAACGGTCAGCGATCGCCCCCCCCCTGCCGGCCGCGCCCCGGTCGCGGCGGTGGGAATGCAAAACGGGGACGGCCTGCGCCGTCCCCGCGGGTCAGATCGCGTCGATCCGGTCGCGCCGGATCAGTCGACGCAGATCGTCCACGCCACGCCGTCGCGCACCCGCTGCTGGCAGCCGAACGGGTTGGTGTCGACGCTGCACTGGCCTTGCACGCGCGCACTGTCGACCGTGCCTTCCGGCGCCAGGCACTGGCCCTGGCACTGCTGGCTGTCGGTGCAGGCCTTGCCGGCATCGACGGTCTGCAGCAGACACTGCGGCACCGGCGCCCGTCCCAGCTGCTTCCACTCGCCGCCGCGTCGCAGACAGTCGGCCTCGTTGGTCACCGACGCCACCGCCGGACCGGCCTTGGGCTGGACGGTGTCGCGCTCGGCCGGCGCGCTGCAGGCGGCCAGCAGGGCGATGAGCAGGACGGGAACGATGCGCTTGAACATGGGTGGGCTCTCGCCAGACGAAGGAAGGCCGAGTCTAGAACCGACGATGTGAATCCTGCAGCAGAACGCCCGCCGCCTTGCCCTGCTCCCTTCCCCGCCCGCCTGCGGGGGAGGGCTGGGGTGGGGGCAGGCCATCGCCTCAGCCAATCGCCTCAGCCAATCGCCTCAGCGCACGCCCTGCCCGCGTTCGCGCATGGCCTCCGCATCGTCGAGCCAGTTCGCGCTCTTGTTCTTGAGGAAGAACACGTAGACCACCAACGACACCGCGATCACCGTGGTCGCGTAGACCACGAACGCGGTCACTTGGTCGGACTTGAGCGCGGCCTGGTAGAGCACCGGCGCGGTCCCGCCGAAGGCCGAGTTGGCCAGCGCGTAGCCCAGGCCGACGCCCAGCGCGCGCACGTGGGTGGGGAACAGTTCGGCCTTCACCACCGCGTTGATCGACGTATAGCCGGTCAGGATCACAAAGCCCACGCCCAGGATCAGGAACGCCGACAGTGCGCTGGTCTGCTGCGGCAGCGCGGTCACCATGTAGCCGGTGTAGAGCACGCCGCCGATGCCGAAGAACACCAGCAGCGACTTGCGCCCGATGATGTCCGACAGCCAGCCGCCGACCGGCTGCAGCACCATCAGGAAGGCCAGCAGCGCCAGGTTGATCCAGGTGCCGGTGATCGCATCGCCGCCGGCGAACGCGGTCTGGATCATCTTCGGGCCGTTGACCGAATAGGTGTAGAACGCGATCGTGCCGCCAGCGGTGATCAAAAAGCACAGCAGCAGCGGACGCCACTGGTTGACGAACAGTTCGCGCAGCGACCCCGAGGCGCGTGCGCCGCCGGTCTTGGCGGCCTCGATCGATTCGGTCTCCAGCGACTCGTCCATCGTGCGCCGCAGCCAGAACACCACGATCGCCGCGACGCCGCCCAGGGCGAAGGCCAGGCGCCAGCCCCACTCGGCAATCTGCGCGGTGTCGAGCGACAGCAGCATCGCCAGCAGCGTGGCCTGCGCCAGCACATGGCCGCCGACCAGCGTCACGTAATGGAACGAGGACAGGAAGCCGCGGCGGCCGGGAATCGCGGCCTCGGACATGTAGGTCGCGCTGGCGCCGTACTCGCCGCCCGTCGCGAAGCCCTGCACCAGACGTGCGAGCAGCAGGATGATCGGCGCGGCGATGCCGATCGTGGCGACCGTCGGCGTGATCGCGATGACGAACGAACAGCCGGCCATCATCGACACCGAGACCGTCAGCGCCAGGCGCCGGCCGTAGCGGTCGGCGAAGCGGCCGAAGTACCAGGCGCCGATCGGACGCATCAGGAAGGTCATCGCGAAGATGCCCCAGACGTAGAGCGTGGCGTTCTTGTCCTCGGGCGAGAAGAATTGCGACTCGAAGTACGCCGCGAACACCGAGTAGACATAGACGTCGAACCATTCGACGAGGTTGCCGGCAGACCCCTTCAGCGTATTCGACACCGACCGGCGCAGACTGCCGGGCGGTGTCGCGCTGGGCGCGGCGGAAGACGCGGAATCGCTGGACACACGCATGGGCAAGGCTCGCCGGGTCGGGGGCGGGCGAGTATAGAGGTCCAGGGCGGAAAGGCATGTCGGCGATCGCGACGTGCCCAGGCCGGGCACCGCTGCGTGCCCGGCGCCCTCGCCTGCACGTGAGCGATCAGGCCGGCGATGCCTCCGCGCCGCCGCGTGCCAGCGGGTCGGGCAGCGATTCGCCGGTCGCCACGAACGACAGCGACACCGAGTTGAGGCAATGCCGCTCGTAGGTCGGCGGCGGCCCGTCGGGGAACACGTGCCCCAGATGGCTGCCGCAGCGCGCGCAGACCTCCTCGACGCGGATCATGCCGTGGCTGGTGTCGCGGATGCGGCCGATGTGCGCTTCGTCGATCGGTGCGAAGAAGCTCGGCCAGCCGGTACCCGAGTCGAATTTGGCGCTTGAGCGGAACAACGGCAGGCCGCACAGCCGACAGCAGTAGGTGCCTTCGCGCTTGTTGTCGAGGAACACGCCGCAGAACGGCGCCTCGGTGCCGTGGTGCAGCAGCACGCGGCGCTCGTCGGCGGACAGGTCCGCTTCCAGGGCGGTGCGCTCGGCGGTGCTGGGCGGACGCAGATCAAACGAGGACACGGCATGCTCCGGTGGCGATCGACCCTCAAGAAGCTGGCGATGCACAGACCGCATTGCAAGCCCCGGCCCGTGCGCCGCGCCCCGCCGCTCGGCGGCCCACGCAGGCCCACGTGACGCGTGCGGCGGGCTACTCCGTCCGCAGGTCGAGCCCTGCGTCCACCAGCGGTTTCAGCACCCCGACATCTTCGACCGGCGACTTCGCCAGCCGCACCGTGCGCAGCCCGTGCATGGCGCGCAGTGGCGACACATCGTGCACCCGCGTTTCCTCCATCGTCAGCCAGCGCAGGCTGGGCAGCCCGGCCAGCACTGAAACGTCCTCGACGGGCGTGCGCGACAGGTCCAGTGTTTCGAGCAGCCGCAACGGGGCGAGCGCTGCCATGTCGTCGAACGTGGTGTCGGCCAGGTCCAGGGTCTGGAGCGCCGTCAATTCCGCGATGACCGAGAAATCGGTCACCGACGTTCCGCGCAGGCCCAGGTCGATGAGGTGGGCATGGCCGGCCAGCGCCGAGAGGTCCCGCACCGGTGCGTTGGTCAGCGACAGCCGTTCGAGCCGGCGCAGGCCCGCGACCGGCGCGAGCGCCGCGACCTGGGTGTCGTGCAGATGCAACAGTCGCAGGGCCGGCATCCCGGCAACGACCTCGATGCGCGCGACCCGGGTCGCCCCCAGCGCCAGCCATTCGAGTTGTCGCATCCCGGCCAGCGGCCTGAGGTCGGCGATCGTGCTGCCGGCAAGCCCGAGTTCGGTCAGCCCGGTCAGTCCGGTCAGCGGCCGGTAATCCGCGACCTGGCTGTTGGCCAGCGACAAGACCTTGAGCGTCTTGAGTCTCGCCAACGGCGTGATGTCGGTGAACGGATTGCTGTGGAGCAGGGCGCTTTCGAGCGCGGGAAGTTCAGCGATCGGCGACAGGTCGTCGATCGCGTTGTTCCCCAGATCCAGCGTCCTGAGCGCGGGCTTGTCGCGCAGGAACCCGATGTCGCGCACGCCTGCGCTGGCGAGGTTGAGCAGGCGCAGTTCGCCGAGCGCGGCAATCGGCGAAAGATCCTGGACTTCGGTTTCCGACAGCGTCAGCACCCGCAGATCGGGCAATGTGGCGAGCGCGGAGATGTCGCGCACCAGACTGCTCGTCAGGTACAGCGTGCGCAGTGCGGGCAGGCCCGACAGCGCGTCCAGGTCGCCGATTCGCGTGCCATGGAGGTTGAGCGTTTCCAGGGGGCGCAGCGCCGAGAGCGGCGCGATGTCGTGGACCGTGGTCTCGTACAGGCTGAGGGTCTTGAGCGAGCGCAGGCCCGCCAGCGGCGCGACATCGACCACGCCAGACCGGCTGAGGTCGATCGACTCGAGTCCGTCGAAGGCCGCCAGCGCGGACAGATCACGCAACTGCGGCAGTTGCATCAGATCGAGCGTCTTGCCGTCGAAGCCGGCATTGACCGCCATGATGTCGGCGGCGTCGATACCGGGATTGTCGGCCGCCAGAGCGGCCGCGAGCCGCGCGAGCGCCGCATCCGGCGCTGCCGGCAGGTCACATCTGGCGCGGACCGTCTGGTCGTGCACATAGCCGCTGCGCAGGGTGCCGCCGCGTGCGTCCAGCAGGCTCACGCGATGGTAGCCATACCCCTCCGGCGTGAGGAGGGTGTCCTCGACGCGCAGGCGTTGCCCGTTGGGCATCCGTGCCGTCGCCGGATACTGGCGTGCGCTCGGCCCATCGCGCAGGTGGGTGTAGGGGCTGGCGGCGTTACAGACTTGCACGAACGTCCCGCGCTCGACCGGCGCCGCCAGGGCCGCCGGCACCACGCCCACCAGCCACGCCGCGCATGCGGCCAGACACTCGATTCGCTTCATTGCCGCGCTTCCCATTGTCGGACCTTAGCGCCTGACCTGGTGTCCAGACCCGCCGCACGCACAATGCACCATGCGCCCGCCCCCGATCGCTGCGCAGTCTCTGCCAGCGCGGCGCGCCCTGCGCGCCAGGGTGACACAGTCAGGCGAGCATCGGCAGATCGAGACCCTGCGCTTTCGCGCAATCGGCGGCGATGGCGTAGCCGGCATCCGCATGCCGCATCACGCCGGTCGCCGGATCGTTCCACAGCACGCGTTCGATGCGTCGATCAGCCGCCTCGCTGCCGTCGCAGACGATCACCACGCCCGAGTGCTGCGAGTAGCCCATGCCGACGCCACCGCCGTGATGCAGCGAGACCCAGGTCGCCCCACCGGCGACATTGAGCATCGCGTTGAGCAGCGGCCAGTCGCTGACCGCGTCGCTGCCGTCGCGCATCGCCTCGGTCTCGCGGTTCGGGGACGCGACCGAGCCCGAGTCGAGGTGATCGCGGCCGATCACGATCGGCGCCTTGAGTTCGCCATTGCGCACCATCTCGTTGAACGCCAGGCCCAGCTTGTGGCGCAGGCCCAGCCCGACCCAGCAGATCCGCGCCGGCAGGCCCTGGAAGGCGATGCGCTCGGCGGCCATGTCCAGCCAACGATGCAGGTGCGGGTCGTCGGGGATCAGCGCCTTGACCTTGGCATCGGTCCTGGCGATGTCCTCCGGATCGCCGCTGAGCGCGACCCAACGGAACGGGCCGATGCCGCGACAGAACAGCGGACGCACGTAGGCGGGCACGAAGCCGGGAAAATCGAAGGCGTTCTCCAGCCCCTCGTCCTTGGCCATCTGGCGGATGTTGTTGCCGTAGTCGACGGTGGGGATGCCCTGCGCGTGGAAGGCCAGCATCGCCTCGACATGGACGCGCATCGAGGCCTTGGCCGCGTCGCGTACCGCGTCGGGATGGGCGGACTGCTCGGCCAGCCAGCGCTCGACCGTCCAGCCGATCGGCAGGTACCCATGCACCGGGTCGTGCGCGCTGGTCTGGTCGGTGACGCAGTCCGGACGCACGCCGCGCCGCACCAGTTCTGGCAGGACCTCGGCGGCGTTGCCCAGCAGCGCGATCGATTTCGCCTCGCCCGCCTGGGTGTAGCGCGCGATGCGCGCCAGCGCGTCGTCCAGGTCGGCGGCCTGCTCGTCGACGTAGCGGGTCTTGAGCCGGAAGTCGATCCGGCTCTGCTGGCATTCGACCGTCAGCGAACACGCACCGGCCAGGCTCGCGGCCAGCGGCTGCGCCCCGCCCATGCCGCCCAGGCCCGCGGTCAGGATCCACTTGCCGGTCAGGTCGCCGCCGTAGTGCTGGCGGCCCATCTCGACGAAGGTCTCAAAGGTGCCCTGCACGATGCCCTGGCTGCCGATGTAGATCCAGCTGCCGGCGGTCATCTGGCCGTACATCGCCAGGCCCTTGCGGTCGAGCTCGTGGAAGTGCTCCCACGTCGCCCAGTGCGGCACGAGATTGGAATTGGCGATCAGCACCCGGGGCGCGTCGATATGGGTGCGGAACACCCCGACCGGCTTGCCCGACTGCACCAGCAGCGTCTGGTCGTCCTCGAGCGTCTTGAGCGTCTCGAGGATCGCATCGAAGCAGGCCCAGTCGCGTGCGGCGCGGCCGATGCCGCCATAGACGACGAGATCCTCCGGGCGCTCGGCGACCTCGGGATCGAGGTTGTTCTGCAGCATCCGGAACGGCGCCTCGGTCAGCCACGAGCGGCAGGTCAGGGCGCTGCCGCGGGGCGCGCGGATGGTGCGGGACGGGTCGTGGCGCGAGGCGTCTGTCATGGCGGCACTCGATGGGGCGATGAGCCGATTATCGCACCGGCGCACCGGACGGCCTGACGCGCTGCGGCGTGAATGCCGCGGCCGCCGGCCGCTATGCTCGCGCGCATGCGCTCCGCGTCGCCCGTCATCCTCGCCCTGCTTGCTGCGTCCGCGTCCATGGGCGCATCGCCATTGCCCGTCCGTGCCGCCACTGCCGAGCCCGACGTCCCGCGCGTGCTGGTGTTCACCCGCACCGCCGGCTACCGCCACGACGCGATTCCCACGACGATCGAGACCTTGCGCACGCTCGGGGCGCAGGCCGGCATCGAGATCGAAGCGAGCGAAGACCCGACACGGTTCGACGACGCGACACTGGCCGGCTACCGCGCGGTCGTGTTCGCGCACACCACGCGCGAGGTACTCGAGGCGCCCCAGCAGGCGGCCTTCGAACGTTATGTCGCCCACGGCGGTGGCTATCTGGGCATCCACGCCGCCGCCGACAGCGGCTACACCTGGCCGTGGTACGGCGAGCTGGTCGGCGCCTGGTTCGCACGCCACCCCGAGGGACTGCAGGCGGTGCGCGTGGTGTTCGAACAGGACCCGGCGCCGCTGGGCCGACGCGACTGGCGGGTCGTCGACGAGATCTACGACTACCGCCGCAACCCGCGTGCGGATGTGCGGGTGATCGCGTCGGTCGATCCGCACTCGCATGCCGCCGGCGGTATGGGCGACGACCATCCCATCGCGTGGTGCCACACCCGCGCCGGCGGCCGCGCCTGGTACACCGGGCTCGGCCACGACCCTGCGCTGTATGCCGATCCGGTGTTCCGCGCGCATCTGCTGCAGGGACTGCGCTGGACGACCGGCCACGCCGACGACTGCTGAGCCCGGACGCAGAAACGCCCGGACATGCCGGGCGTTTCGCGCACTGCGGTGCCGCCGGTATCGTCAGAACACCGACGGATCCAGCCGGCGCAGCGCGTCCTTGATGTCGACCGAGCCGGTGCGCTCGATGTCGCTGCGGGTGTAGACCCGGCCGCCCCCGTCGACGCATTCCTGCTCGGCACGCTTGGAACGCGCGTTGCGCGCCGCGGTCACCCGCGACCCGGTCTCGCGAATGCAGAAACGATCCGACGGGCTGGCACGCTGGCCACGCTCGCGCACCGCCTCTTCCTCTTCCTCCTGCTGCTGCGCCAGAGCGCCATGCGACACCGCGCCCAGCGCCAGACCGGCGCACAGCGCCGCCATCCACCATCTGTTGTTCATTGCGCACTCCCGGTTGCTGGTCCTGCTGCGCACGATACGCCCCCCACTCGATCCCGTGGTCTGCGCCCGCTGAACGTTCAGATTCCTCGCCCCAAAAACCGGGGTCAGAGTGCAATTTCAGTGGACATGCGCGCTGATCCGGGTTGCTGAGGAAATTGCACTCTGACCCCGGTTTTGGCTTTGGACTGTCACTTGGGCTCGGTATCCTGTGGGGATGATCGATATCGCATTGGTGCGCCGAATGGCGCCGTCTGTTCTGGTTTCCGTGGTGCTTTGCAGTTTGCTCGTGCTGGTTGGCTGCGCGAGCCGCGCCGCGTCGCCCGCGGCCGCGGATCCGCGGCCCACGCTACTGCTGATTTCGCTCGACGGCGTGCGCCCCGACTCGCTGGGGCGCGGTGAAACGCCGCATCTCGACGCGCTCGCGCGCGGGGGCGTGCAGGGCTGGATGCGGCCGTCGTATCCGTCGCTGACCTTTCCTAATCACTACACGCTGGTCACCGGGCTGCGCCCCGACCGCCACGGCATCGTCCACAACTCGATGCACGACGCCACGCTCGGCGACTTCAAGCTGTCCGACCGCGCGGCCGTCGAGAACGCGGCCTGGTGGAACGACGGCGAGCCGTTGTGGGTGACGTCCGAGAACGCCGGGCTGGCGACCGCCACGCTGTCGTGGCCCGGCAGCGAGGCCGCAGTGCGCGGCGTGCGGCCGACGCGCTGGCTACCGTTCGACAAGACCCGCCCACTCGACGCACGCGTGGACACGGTGCTCGGTTGGCTGTCCGAACCCGATGCCACGCGCCCGCGGCTGGCGACGCTGTACTTCGAGCATGTGGACTCGGCCGGCCACGACCATGGCCCCAACGCCCCGCAGACGCATGCGGCCTTGCGCCAGGTCGATGCGGCGATCGGCCGACTCGTCGCCGGTCTGCGCGCACACGGCGCGTTCGATCGCACGAACATCGTCGTCGTGTCCGATCACGGCATGGCCGAGGTCGCGCCCGGGCACGCCATCGCGGTCGAGGACATGGTGGCGCCCGAGGAGGCGCGCGTGGTCTCGATCGGCCAGGTCGTGGGCATCGCGCCCCATCCCGGTCACGAGGCCACGGTCGCCGCGCGCCTGCTCGGCGCGCATCCGCGCTACGACTGCTGGCGCAAGGAGGCGTTGCCGGCGCGCTGGGCCTACGGCCGCCATCGACGCGTGCCGCCCATCGTCTGCCAGATGCACGAAGGCTGGGACGCGCTGCCGCGCGAAACCGTCGCCACGCGCGATGTCGGGCCGCGCGGCTCGCATGGCTTCGATCCGGCACTGCCCTCGATGCGCGCGGTGTTCATCGCGCACGGGCCGTCGTTCCGCCACGGCGTCGTCCTGAACGGCTTCGACAACGTCGATGTCTACCCGTTGCTGGCCCGGCTGATCGGCGTGGCGCCGGCCGAGCACGACGGCGACGCAGCGACGCTGCTGCCTGCGCTGCGATCCGACGATCGCCGTTAGTTGCGACGACCGCGCTCGCTGCGCGGCGCGTCGCATTCGTGTCCGAAAACGGCCAGTCCCGCGCCGGGCGCGGTGCTAGCCTGCGGGCATGTCGTCGCCCCCCGCCCTGCCCGATCCCGCCGTCTGCGAGCAGGCCCGCCTGAGCCGCGACGCGCGCTTCGATGGGCTGTTCTTCACCGCGGTCCGCACCACCGGCATCTACTGCCGTCCGGTCTGTCCGGCGCCACCGCCGCGGGCCGGGAACGTGACCTACTACGCCAATGCGGCCGCGGCCCAGGCTGACGGCTTCCGGCCCTGCCTGCGCTGCCGCCCGGAGTTGGCGCCCGGCGACGGGCACTGGCACCGCGGCGACGACGTCGTGGCGCGAGCGCTGGCGCTGATCGATCGCGGTGCGCTCGACGATGCGCCGCTGGCGTCGCTGGCAGCGCAGTTGCATCTGGGCGAACGCCAACTGCGGCGGTTGTTCGTCGAGCGCCTGGGCGCGCCGCCGATCGGCGTGCGCGGGACGCGCCGCCTGCTGTTCGCCAAGCAGTTGCTGACCGAAACCGCACTGCCGATCACCGAAGTCGCGCTGGCCGCCGGCTTTGCCAGCCTGCGCCGGTTCAACACCGCATTCCGCGAGGCCTATCGCATGGCGCCGCGCGATCTGCGTCGGCAGCCCTCGGCGTCCGTTGCCGGCGATGGGCTGGTGCTCCGGCTCGGCTACCGCCCGCCGTACGACTTCGCCGCGATGCTGGATTTCCTGCGCAGCCGCGCGCTGCCAGGCATCGAACGCATCGACGAGGCCGGCTACACCCGGGTCGTGGGCGACGCATTGGCGGCGGGTTGGCTGCGTGTCTCGCACTGGCCGGCCACGGTGGCCGGGCCGGCGCATGCGTTGCGGCTCGAGCTGTACGGCATCGCACCGGCACGGCTGCAGGACACCGTGCGGCGCGTGCGGCGGATGTTCGATCTCGACGCCGAGCCGACCGCGATCGCCGCCCACCTGGCGCAGGATCCACGGCTGGCACCTCTGCTGCAGGCCCGTCCGGGCCTGCGCCTGCCCAGCGGCTGGGACGGTTTCGAGATCGCGGTGCGCGCGGTGATCGGCCAGCAGGTCAGTGTGGCCGCCGCGCGTACGCTGACCGCCCGGTTGTCGCAGCGCTTCGGCTATCCGTTACCCGAGACGCTGGCCACCCATGGATTCGCCCACCTCTTCCCGACCCCCGAGGCGCTGGTCGACGGCGACTTCGATGGCCTCGGCCTGATCGGCAGCCGCATCGCCACGATCCGTGCGATCGCCGCGGCCCTGCTCGAGGGCCGTGTGGATTTCGACCCGGCGCGCACGCTCGACGACACCGTCGCCCGCTGGACCGCATTGCCCGGCATCGGGCCCTGGACGGCGCAGTACATCGCGCTGCGCGCGCTGGGCCATCCCGACGCGTTTCCCGCGCAGGACCTCGTGCTGCAGAAGGCCGTGCCCACCGATGGCAGCCGGCTCGACGCGCGCGCGCTGCAAGCACGCGCGCAGGCCTGGCGGCCCTGGCGTGGCTACGCGGTCTTCCACCTGTGGCGCGATGCCGCGCTATCGGCCCCGCCCGCCGTCGCCCGCCCCCGGAGTCCCCGATGAGCCCCTCACCCGTCTTCACGACCTCGCTCGACACCCCGATCGGCCCACTACGGCTCGCCGCCTCCGATGCTGGCTTGCACGCGATCGATTTCCCGCAAGCGCGACCGCTGCTGCGCGGACGCGCGCACTGGCAGGCCGGCGATCACGCGCTGCTGCGCGAAACCGCGGCGCAACTGCGCGCCTACTTCGCCAGGCGGCTGCGCCACTTCGACCTGCCGCTCGCCGCCGATGGCACCGCGTTCCAGCATGAGGTCTGGCAGGCGCTCTCACGCATTCCCTACGGCACCACCACCAGCTACGTCGCGCTGGCACGCGGCCTCGGTCGGCCGACTGCCAGCCGCGCGGTCGGCGCCGCGAACGGGCGCAACCCGATCGCGATCGTCGTGCCCTGCCACCGGGTGATCGGCGCCAGTGGCGCGCTGACCGGCTTCGCCGGGGGCGTGCCGACCAAACAGTTCCTGCTCGCACTCGAAGGCGCGCTGCCCGCCGTCGACGGCCTGTTCGCCGCGCACGTGGTGGCGCCGGCCGCGTAGCCGGCCTGCCCGGAATCGGCCCGACGCAGCGTGGGAAGACCGGTTGTTCGCGGCCGCGAGCAGCTCAGCGCAGGGCCGGCCGCTCCTGGGTGAGGTGCGCGGCGATCAGCCGCCGGAACGGCGTGAGCCGCTGCGCGATGCGCAGCGTCGTGCTGCGGACCAGACGCGCCGGCGCGCGGTCGTCGGTGTAGAGGCTGGCGACGATGCCGGTTGCGGCGAACAGCGGCCACGTCGCCAGCCGGTGCTGGCGCTGGAAGCGTGCGAGCACGGGCCGGCCGGCGATGTCGCGGCCGGCATCCTGCGCCCGGCGAATGCCGTCGGCCAGGCGCTCGGCCCCCTGCAGGCCGAGGTTGAAGCCGTGGGCGGTGACCGGATGCATACCGACGGCGGCATCGCCGATCAGTGCCGCGCGCTCGGCGACGAAGCGGTCGGCATAGACGCCGACCAGCGGATAGACGTGGCGCGTGCCGACCGTGGTCATCGTGCCCAGTCGGTCGAGAAACCGCCGCTGGATATCGGCCGCGAAGGCGGCGTCATCCATCGCTTCGACCTGGGCCATCGCCTCCGGCGCCAGGGTCAGCACCACCGACGCCCGGCCGGCGTCGAGCGGCAGCAGCGCCATCGTCTGGCCATGTCCGAACCACTCCCAGGCGACGTGGTCGTGCGGGCGCTCGTGGGCGACGCGGCACACCAACATGCGCTTGCCGAAATCGCGCATACGCGCCCCGATGCCGAGCATGCGACGCACGTCGGAGAACCGGCTGTCGGCGGCGACCAACAGGCGCGCCGACACGGTCTTGCCGCCATCGAGCGCGAGCTCGACGCCGTCGCTGCGATGGGTGACGCCGCGCACCGCGGTGTCGCAGACCAGCTCGACCTCCGCCAGGCCCTCGACGGTGTCGAAGGCCGCCTGCCGGATCTGGTGATTGGGCACCAGCCAGCCGAGTTGGCGGCCGTTGCCGTCGCCGGCGGTGATCGTCAGGCCGGTCTGGGCATCGCCGTTGAGGATGCGCGCATCGCGCAGGTCGAAGATCTGCGCCGGATCGAGCCGGGCCCACAGGCCCAGCGTCTCCATGATCCGGCGCGAGCCATGGGTCAGCGCGATCTCGCGACCGTCGAACGCAGGCTTGGCGATCGCCTCGCGCGACTGGCGCTCGATCAGCACGATCTTCAGCCCCGTGCCGGCCAGCGCGCGGGCGAAGCACAACCCGGCCGGCCCGGCCCCGACGATGGCGATGTCGACCTGCATGCGCACGACTCCAGCATAAGAACGATGCCGGCAGGATACCGACGCCGGCCGGCGCCCGGCGTTGACCTGAATCAAATCGTGCGGCAGCGGCCGGGCATTACTGCGCCAGCAACCGACGCATCGCCTCGGCGTGACCATGCGCCGCCTGCGTGTGCAGCCGGTGGCGTCCGTCGACGACCAGCCGCTGGCCGGCGACCTCGACCTCGCGCACCAGCGGCCGGTTGCCGGCGAACAGCCAGCGGTCGGCGACGTCGGTCGACGTCGCGCCGGCGAGCAACGGCGCATCGGCATCGAGCACGACGGCATCGTCGCGCTGCGCGAACCCGGTCGCGGCCGCGGCGCTGGCCCAGGCGCCGGCGAGCAGGGTCGCGCCCACGCTCGGCGTGCGCGGACCGACCGCGATATTGCGCCGGCGCCTGGCCAGGCGCTGGCCATACTCCAGCCAGCGCAGTTCCTCGACCGGCGACACCGAGATGTGCGAGTCGGAGCCGATGCCCCAGGCACCGCCGGCATCGAGATAGGCACGCAGCGGGAACAGACCGTCGCCGAGATTGGCCTCGGTCGTCGGACACAGCGCGACGGTCGCGCCGCTGCGCGCGATGCCGGCGACCTCGTCCGCGTCCAGATGGGTGGCGTGGACCAGCGTCCAGCGGGCATCGACCGGCGCGTGGTCGAGCAGCCAGGCCACCGGGCGTGCCCCGCGCACCGCGACGCAGTCGTCGACCTCGGCGGTCTGTTCGGCGATGTGGATGTGCACGCGCGCCTGCTGCGGCAGCGCGCCCAGCACCGCGTCCATCGCATCGGCCGGCACCGCGCGCAGGCTGTGCAGCGCGCAGCCCACGCGCAGGCCCGCCCCCTGGCGCGCGTACAGATCGGTGAACAGCCGCAGATAGCCGTCGACATCGTGGCCGAAACGCCGCTGATGCGGCCCCAGTGGCCGACCGTCGAAGCCGCCGGCCATGTACAGCACCGGCAGCAGGGTCAATCGGATGCCGGTCGTTTCGGCCGCCTCGATCAGGGCGTCGGCCATCGCCGATGCCGGCGCATACGGCTGGCCGTCGGGGGCGTGATGGACATAGTGGAACTCGCACACGGCGGTGTAGCCGGCCTCGAGCATCTCGACGTAGAGCTGGGTGGCGACGTCGCGCAGCGTGTCCGGGGCGAAGCGCGCGGCCATCCGGTACATCGTCTCGCGCCAGGTCCAGAACGAATCGGCCGGATCGGTCTGCACCTCGGCCAGGCCCGCCATCGCCCGCTGGAACGCGTGCGAATGCAAGTTGGCGATGCCCGGCAGGCGCCAGCCTGCGGGCATGCGCTGGATCGGAACCGTTGGCAGGTCTGGCATCGGGGTGACTCCGGAAACGAGTGCGGTAGGCTAGCCTGTCTGCCCTGGGGGAGCATCGCATGCACGATTCTTGGGGCTTGCTGCGGCTCGTGTGCGTCGCGTGCTGCGCGTTCTCGTGGTAGTGGCGCAGGCGTGTCCGGCGGCGCAAGCAACGCAACGGCCGGGCGCGAACGATGGCGATGGCGTCGACTGGCCCGGCGACAACGATGGAGGCGATGATGGGGGCGACTGAACGCTGGGATGGGCTGATCGTCGGGCCGACCCTGGTCACACTGGCCGAGGACACCGGCTACGGGCTGATCGAGGACGGCGCGCTGGGCTGGCGCGACGGCACGATCGTGCACGTCGGTCCCCGCACCGCGCTGCCTGCGCCGGCGGCGCAGTTGGCCGACCGGGTGATCGAGGCCGATGGCCTGCTGACCCCGGGCCTCATCGACTGTCACACCCATCTGGTGTTCGGCGGCGACCGCGCCGCAGAGTTCGAGCAGCGGCTGCAGGGCGCCAGCTACGAGGCGATCGCGCGCAGCGGCGGCGGCATCGTCTCCACCGTGCGCGCGACCCGCGCCGCCGACGAGGACGCGCTGCTCGCGCAGTCGTTGCCGCGCGCGCGCGCGCTGCTGGCCGACGGGGCCACGACGCTGGAGATCAAGTCCGGCTACGGCCTGGACTTCGCCCATGAACGCAAGATGCTGCGCGTCGCCCGGCGCATCGGCCAGGCCCTGGGCATCACCGTGCGTACGACGTTCCTCGGCGCGCATGCCCTGCCGCCCGAGTACGCCGGGCGCAGCGACGCCTACATCGACGCGGTCTGCGAGTGGCTGCCGCGGCTGCACGCGGAGGACCTGGTCGACGCGGTCGACGCATTCGCCGAGCGCATCGCCTTCGATGCGGCGCAGACACGCCGGGTGTTCGAGGTCGCACGCGCACTCGGCCTGCCGGTCAAGCTGCACGCCGACCAACTCAGCGACGGCGATGGCGCCGCGCTGGTGGCCGCGTTCGACGGCCTGTCGGCCGACCATGTCGAACACACCTCCCAAGCCGGCGTCGACGCGATGGCGGCGGCCGGCACGGTCGCGGTGCTGTTGCCCGGCGCCTTCCACGTGCTGCGCGAGACCCGGCTGCCGCCGCTCGACGCATTCCGCGCCGCCGGCGTGCCGATGGCCGTGGCGACCGACTGCAATCCCGGCACCTCGCCGCTGCTGTCGTTGCGCCAGGCCATGCAATTGGCGGTCACCCATTTCCGGCTCACCCCCGAAGAGGCGCTGCGCGGGGCGACCGTGCATGCGGCGCAAGCACTGGGACTGCGCGATCGCGGGCGCCTGGTGCCCGGCCAGCGCGCCGACTTCGCCTGCTGGCGCCTCGCGCAGCCGGCCGAACTCGTCTATTGGCTCGGCGGCCCGATGCGCGAGATGGCCTTCGCCGCCGGCCGTCGTCTGCCCTGACTCTCATCAAGGAATCCATCCGCATGCGCCTGCTCCCGCTCGCCCTCGCCCTTGCCCTTGCCCCGCTACTGAGCGTGGCCGCCGCCCAGACGCATGCCCAGGCCGATGAGGCCGCACGCCGGCTCGCCCAGGATGCGATCATCGTCGACACCCACATCGACGCCCCCGGCGTGCTGCTCGACCGCTGGGCCGACCTGGGCGAGGCCGCGCCCGACCGCGAGTTCGACTACCCGCGTGCGCGCGCCGGCGGCCTGGATGTGGCCTTCATGTCGATCTACACCTCGGCCGCGCAGGACACGGCCGGCACCGCGCGCGAGATCGCGCATCGGCAGATCGACGCAGTCGAGGCGCTGACCGCGCGCCATCCCGACCGCTTCGCGATCCTGCGCTCGCCACGCGACGTCGACCGCCTGCGCACCGCAGCGGACGGTCGCCAACGCGTGCTGTTGCCGCTGGGCATGGAGAACGCCGCGCCGATCGGTGACGACCTGTCGCAGCTCACGACCTTCTTCGACCGCGGCGTGCGCTACATCACGCTCGCGCACAGCGCAGCCAACCGGGTCGCCGACGCCTCCTACGGCAAAGCGCGCCGCTGGAACGGGCTGAGCCCGTTCGGGCGCCAAGTCATTGCCCAGATGAACCGCCTCGGGATCATGGTCGATGTCTCGCACGTCTCCGACGCGGCGGCCGAGCAGGCGATCGCGCTGAGCACGGTCCCGGTGATCGCCAGCCACTCGGCATTCCGGCACTTCACGCCAGGCTTCGAGCGCAACATCAGCGATGCGCTCGCCCGTGCGATCGCCGCCAAGGGCGGCGTGGTGCAGATCCCCTTCGGCACCGCGTTCGTCGATGCGCAGACCGCTGCCGACACCCAGGCCTGGTTCGACGCGGTCGCAGCCTTCGACGCCGACAACGCCAAGCGCGCCGACGCCGGACAACCGACGCTCGATGCCGCACAGTTCCGACGCGACTGGGCCGCCGCGCATCCCGCGCGCGAGACGCCGCTCGAATCGGTGCTGCAGCAGATCGACCACGGCGTGCGCCTGCTCGGCGTCGACCACGTGGGCATCGGTTCGGACTTCGACGGCGTCGACGGCGCGCTGGCCCAGGGCCTGCGCGATGTGTCCGACTTCCCCAACCTTGTGGCCGGCCTGCAGGCGCGCGGCTATGCCGAGGCCGACATCCGCAAGATCCTCGGCGGCAACCTGCTGCGGGTGTGGGCCGAGGTCGAGGCGGGCGCCGGCCGCTGAGCCGGCAGCCCTGCACGCAGATACGCGAAAGCCCCGCCTGGGCGGGGCTTTCGGCATGACCGGCGTTGCCACCGGTCGCGTCCTGCAGTCGGCCCCGCCCAGGCGCCAAGCGCCGGACCCGGAGCCGGGCGTCAGGAGGCCTTCTTGGCGACCGCCTTCTTGGCCGGGGCCTTGGCCACGGTCTTGGTGCCGGTCTTCTTGGCGACCGGTGCGGTCGCGGTGCCTGCGGCCTTGACGACGCCCTTCGAACGGGAATTGCCGTAGCTCGCGTTGTAGCGCTTGCCCTTGAGGGTCCTGCGGTCGCCCTTGCCCATGAATCTGCTCCTGATGTCCTGCGTGTATTGAATGCGGTAGACGCGAATGTGCGCCCGGCGGGCGCACAAGACCGCGAATTCTAGCATGCGGCCAGCGCCGCGCGATGCGTCAGCGCGTGCCGTGAAGATGGCTCAGGCGCAGGTTCAGCAGGTGCGCCCCGGCCAACAACAGCCCGCCGATCGTCATCACCACCGCATGGGTGAGCGTGTGGTCATGCAGATGGGTGAACGCGCCCGCCCAGACCAGCGCCAGGCCGGGCAACAGCAGGAACCAGGCGCGGAACGCGCGATGCCGGCGGTAGCCGAGCGTCAATGTGGTCAGGCCCAGCAGGGTGGCGAATATGACGAATGCCTGGTCGATGTCGACCCAGCCGCCCAGGTTGAGCCCCAGCGCAGGCAGCAACGCCAGCGCCAGCGGCAACAAGGCGCAATGGATCGCACAAAGGAACGAGGCAGCGAAACCGACGCGGTCGGCCCGTCGGAGGGCGGAATCGTGTGCAGGCATGTCTTTTGGGGGATACGAAGGTTGTCGTAACATTATAACATCCGCGTCTTGACCACCAGTGTACCCCATCCGCATGAACAACCTCCCCACCCCCTCCCGCCCGCCGCGCCGCGCCCGGCTGACCGTCGCCATCGCCCTGTTGCTGCCCGCCACCGCGGCGCTTGCACAGAATCAGACCCACGCCCACCCGACCACGCTCGACCGTGTCCAGGTGACCGCCACTCCGCTGGGCGGCGATGCCGAGGATCTCGCCCATCCCATTGAAGTGCTGTATGGCGACGCGCTCGACGATCGCAAGTCCGGCAACCTGGGCGACACCGTCTCGGCGCTGCCCGGCGTGCAGAGCGGCTTCTTCGGCACCGGCGTCGGTCGGCCGATCATCCGCGGCCAGGAAGGGCCGCGCGTGCAGATTCTCTCCGGCGGCATCGGCAGCATGGATGCCTCGACTGTCAGCGCCGACCACGCGGTCAGCATCGAGCCCTTCCTCGCCGACCAGATCGAGGTGCTCAAGGGGCCGGCCAACCTGCTCTACGGCAGCGGCGCGGTCGGCGGCGCGGTCAACGTCGTCGACGGCCGCATCGCGCGCGCCGTCCCCGACCGTCCACTCAGCGGCCGCGCAGAACTGCGCGCGGCCAGCGGCAATGGCGAGCGCAGCGGGATGTTCCGGCTCGATGGCGTCAACGGCGACAACCTGGTGCTGCATGTCGACGGCCTGGTCCGCAATACCGGCGACTTCGACATCCCCGGCTACGCCCAACTGCCCGACGACCACGATCACGGCGATCACGACCATGATCACGACCACGAGGCCGAGAACGCCTACGGACGACTGCCCAACAGTTCGATCCGCACGCGCGCCGGCGCGCTCGGCGCGACCTGGTTCGGCACGCGCGGCCACTTGGGACTCGCGGTCAGCACCTATCGCACCAACTACGGGCTGCCCGATGGCGCGCACGTGCATGCCGAGGACGATCACGGCCATGGGCACGACGACGACGGCCACGATCATGACCATGACCATGACCACGGCCATCACGATCACGACCATGGCGAAGAGGGCCACGACCACGGCTCGGTGCGCATCGACATGGTGCAGAACCGGATCGACCTCAAAGGCGGCATCTACGATCCGCTGCCGTTCCTGAGCGCATTGAACCTGCGCGCGGCCTATAACGATTACGAACACGTCGAGCTCGAGGGCGGGCTGGCAGCCACGCGCTTCACCAACAAGGGCACCGAGGCGCGCCTGGAAGCGGTGCAAAACGAGGTCGCAGGCTGGCGCGGCGCATTCGGCCTGCAGGTCGGTCACGTCGATTTCAGTGCCGTGGGCGAGGAAGCGTTCGTGCCGCCGAGCGTGACCGATACGCTGGGCCTGTTCGTCGTGCAGGAGAAGGAATGGGGGCCGGTGAAACTCGAGTTCGGCGGCCGCCACGAACGTGTGGAGATCGATCCGGCGGCAGGCGCATCGCGCAAGTTCGACGCCAGCAGCCTGTCGGGCGCCGCGATCTGGCATCTGTCGGAGGTCTTCGACCTGCGCCTGGGCGCGGACGTGTCCGAGCGCGCACCGACCAACGAGGAACTGTTTGCGGCTGGCCCGCACATCGCCACCCGCTCGATCGAGATCGGCGACGCGGAGCTTGGCACCGAACGCGGCCAGCGCCTGGAAGTCGGCCTGCATGCGCATACCGACCGCGTCGAGTTCAAGGCCGCCGTCTACCAGACCCGGTTCGACCGCTACACCTACCTGGCCGACACCGGCGTCGCCGAGCAAGGCTTCCCGGTGCGCTTGTGGACGCAGGGCGATGCGACATTCCGCGGCGCCGAGGCCGAGGCGAAGTTCCACCTGGTCGAATCGGACGCGGGCGACTTCGACCTGCGCGTATTCGGCGACCTCGTGCGCGCCGAGCTCGACGGCAGCGGGACCCGACACGTGCACTTCGACGTGCCGCATGGCGACCACGCCCACCACTACCACGCCGACATCCCGCTCGGCGGCAACCTGCCACGCATCGCACCGGCGCGCATCGGCGCCGACCTCAACTGGAGCCTGGGCGGCTGGCGCGCGAATGTCGGCGCAGTGCGCTACCAGAAGCAGGATCGCGTCGCCGCGCTCGAGGACCCGAGCCCGGGCTACACCCTGGTCAACGCCGGTGTCGCCTGGCGCCTGGGCGAGGCCGACGGCACGCAGTGGGAACTGTTCCTGGACGGTCGCAACCTGACCAACCAGGAGGCACGCGCCCATACCTCGCTGCTGCGCAACTACGCTCCATTGCCCGGCCGCACGATCGCAGGCGGCATCCGCGTGTACTTCTGACCTCGCCCTGATCCGCCCGGCACCGCGTGCCCACCTCCCGCCCCGGCTCGCCGGGGCGGGACATCGCCGCGCCGTGGCATTGCATGCACGCCCTGCATCGGGCCTGCGCCTGCGCAGCGCATGCAGGCCGATCCGCCGCGGCTCAGAGGGTGCCCACGTCCACGCACTGCGCGCACAGGCCGTGCACTTCCAGCGTCTGCGCCTGCGGCACGAAGCCCAGCGTGCGGGCGCGCGCATCGAGCGAGGCGACCACCGCTTCGTCTTCCAGCTCCACCGCACTGTGGCAGTGATCGCAGATCAAAAACGGCACCGAATGCTGCGCGGTGCTGGGATGGTGACAGGCAACGAACGCGTTGACCGACTGCAACTTGTGGATGAAGCCGTTGGCCAATAGAAAGTCCAGCGCTCGGTAGACGGTCGGCGGCGCCGCCGCGCCCGGCCCCCCACCATCGCGGACCTGGTCGAGCAGGTCGTAGGCCTTCAGCGGCTTGCCGGCCTTGGCGATCAGGCCCAGCACGTGGCCCCGGATCGGCGTCAGGCGCAGCCCCCGCTCGCTGCAGGCACGTTCGACCGCACGGACGAACCCGGCTGCGTCGTCGACGTGATGATGCGGATCCGTGCAGGCGTTGATCGTTCCCATTCCTAGATGATGGAGGCGCCGGCGCGGGGACTCAAGCCGTGCCCTGGCAGCGCGCGTCGCCCCTACTGCCGCGACGAGGCCCGGGAGGTGCTGCGCTCCGCGTCGCATGCAGCGCCGCGGCGACCGCCGCGCGCGTTCAGGCGTCGGGGATCATCGCGATCGCGGCCTCGATCCGGCGCAAGGCTTCCTCGCGGCCGGCCAGATAGACGGTGTGCCCGATGTCCGGGCTGACCTGGGTGCCGGTGATGGCCACCCGCATCGGCTGGGCCACCTTGCCCATGCCCAGCCCGAGCGTCTCCGCGGTCTGGTGCAACGCCACGCCGATCGCCTCGGCCGTCCAGTCGGGCAGCGCCAGCAGCCGCGCACGCGCGTCGGCCAACGGCGCCCGCGCTTCGGCCTTCAAATGCTTGGCGACGGCCTTGTCGTCGTAGTCGGTCAATGGCCGGTACCAGACCGCCGCGCGCTCGGACATTTCCTTGAGCGTCTGCACCCGGTCGCGCAGCGCGATCACCACATCGGCCGGCGCCGGGCCGGTCGACAGGTCGTAGCCATCGTTGCGCAGGTGCCAGACCAGATGCGCGGCGACTGCGGCCGGATCATCGGACTTGAGGTACTGCTGGTTGAGCCAGCCGAGCTTGGCCGGATCCAGACGCGAGGCCTTGGCGTTGACGTCCTTGAGATCGAACAATGCGCGCATCTCGTCGATCGAGAAGATCTCCTGGTCGCCATGCGACCAGCCCAGCCGCACCAGGTAGTTGAGCAGCGCATGCGGCAGGTAGCCGGCATCGCGGTACTGCATCACATCCGCCGCGCCGGTGCGCTTGGACAGTTTGGCGCCGTGCTCGTCGAGGATCATCGGCAGGTGCGAGAACGCCGGCGGCTCGGCGCCGAGTGCGCGGTAGATGTTGATCTGCCGCGGGGTGTTGTTGACGTGGTCGTCGCCGCGCACGACATCGGTGATGCCCATGTCGAGATCGTCGACGACGACGGCGAAGTTGTAGGTCGCGTAGCCGTCCGGGCGGAACAGCACCAAGTCGTCGAGTTCGCTGTTGGCGATCTCGATGCGCCCCTTGACCTTGTCCTCCCACACGACCGTGCCTTCGAGCGGGTTCTTCAGCCGGATCACCCGGTTCGGGTCTTCGCGGCGCGCTTCGCCACGCTCGCGATAGGCACCGTCGTAGCGCGGCTTGTCGCCACGGGCCATCGCCGCCTCGCGCATGGCATCGAGCTCGTCCTTCGACTCGTAGGCGTAGTAGGCCTTGCCGTCGGCGACGAGTTGCTCGGCGACCTCGCGATAGCGGTCGAGGCGGTGGGTCTGGTAGATCGGGCCTTCGTCGTAATCCAGGCCGAGCCAGTCCATCGCCTCGAGGATCGCGTCGATCGCGGCCTGCGTGCTGCGCTCGCGATCGGTGTCCTCGATGCGCAGCACGAACTGCCCGCCGCGGCGGCGCGCTTCCAGCCAGCAGTACAGCGCGGTGCGTGCGCCGCCGATGTGCAGGTAGCCGGTGGGACTGGGCGCGAAGCGGGTACGGCAGCTCATGCGGAACGCTCGGAACAGGGAAACCGCGCATTCTACCCGCGCCGCCCCCGTCACCGGGACGCACCGCGGGGCGGAGTGGCTTCTACAATGGCGCGATGACGACCTACTTCCTGTCCGACCTGCACCTCGACCCGGCGCGCCCGGCGATCACCGAGTTGTTCGCCGCGTTCCTCGATGGCGAGGCACGACAGGCCGAGGCGCTGTACATACTCGGCGACCTGTTCGAGTCGTGGGTCGGCGACGACGATCCGTCCGAGGCTGGCGCACTGGTCGCCGACCGTCTGCGCGCGCTGTCGGATGCGGGCGTGCCGGTGGCCTTCATGCACGGCAACCGCGACTTCCTCGTCGGCAACGCCTGGGCGCGGCGCGCGGGCCTGCGGATCCTGCCCGACCCGGCGGTGATTCTGCTCCATGGCCGGCCGGTGCTGCTGACCCACGGCGACCTGCTGTGCACCGACGATGTCGAGTACCAGGCGATCCGCGCCCAAACCCGCGACCCGCGCTGGCAGGCGCAGATGCTCGCCCAGCCGCTGGCCGCGCGGCTGGCGTTCGCGCAGCAGGCGCGCACGGCCAGCCAGGCGCGTGCGGCCGCGTTGCGCGAGGCCGGCACGATGGAGACGGTGACCGATGTCGCGCCGGCCACCGTCGCCGAGTGGTTCGTCCGCTACGGCATCGACACGATGATCCACGGCCACACCCACCGCCCCGCGATCCACGACCTGCAGGTCGCCGGCCGCGCCTGCCGTCGCATCGTGCTCGGCGACTGGTTCGAGCAGGGCTCGGTGCTGCGCGCGAGCGCCGACGGCCGCTTCGAGCTTTCGGCGCTGTAGACAGCCGGCGCCGCAGGCGTTGCCCACCGCAGTGGCGTGGGAGGCCTAACGCCACCCCCGGTGCACCAGCCTAGCCCGGCGTGGCCTCCGCCTCCGCTACCGTGTCCGCGCGATCAGACTCCGGACGTGGCGCCGACATCGGTGTGTCGAACCCGCACTCCAGCAGCAGGGGCGAAGGCAGTCGGCAGTCGGGATGCAAGCGGTTGAGGAAGTGGAGCGATCCCGACACGCCGCTCATCAGCCCCGGTGTGTAGGTATCGCGCGCCAGCCCGCCGACTGCGCCGCTGCATTCCTCCATCGCCGAGACGATACGCGCGCCGGCCGGCAATCCGTCATCGCGCCGTAAGCCCGGATCCAGCACTGCTGCGCGCTCGAGCAGCTCACACAGGCTCAGATCGCCATGGCATAGCGTGTGGCTGATCCCCCAACCGCGTCGCTCGGCCGCACGGACTGCCCGCCGCAAGGTGTCGAGATGGCGCACTCCGCCTGTGCGCGCGTAGAGGTCGCAGGCCGCCAGCCCGATACCGACGCTGCCGTGGCACCACGTGTCGGGAAAGTCCTTGGATTCGGGCTTTCGGACATCGATCCAGTCGCCCGCCGCGGCGTCGTAGAGTCCATCTTCGAAAACGAAGGCCTGTTCGGCCAGCGCGGCCCACCGTTCGCGTTCGTGATGCGTCCCCGCGTTGCTCGCTGCGAGCCTCGCGAGCGCCCATCCGCTGCCCGTGGCGCCGTGCGCGAAGCCGCCCAGCGGCCGATCGAAGATGGCACTCGGCCATCGCGCTCCCTGGGCATCGACGATCGCCGACGCTTCCAGATGGCGCCCAGCGTCGGCGGCCACCTCTCGCCACCCGTCGTCTCCGTCCAGGTCAGCCAGTTGCAGCAACGGCACGATCGCGCCACTGACCCCTTCGAGCAGGTCCAGATTGTCGTCCGGGCGGAACCCTCGCCGCGCCAGCGTCGTCGCGCTGCGGCGCGCGCGCTCGAGCATCGCGGGATCGCCGTCCAAACGGTACAGGGTCATCCAGGTCAGTACCTGCGATGAGAGGCCGATGAACGCGCCGACCGCATCGATCGGCTCTTGCAGTTCGAGCATCTCCGCGACCCGGATCGCCCCCGCAATGGCGCTATCCAAGCCCTCCACCGCATCAGCCCGTCCCCGCCTGACTTCATGCCGGTAGCCCGCCAATGCGATGGCGATCCCTCCCAGCCCGATGTAGAGATCGGACTGGAGCGTGCGCATCGTCCAGCCTTCCGCGCCAAGTACGGGACTGATCCATGCCGACGTTCCATCATCGCCGGACACCGACAGTCGCAGCAGCTTCTCGACCGTCTCCCTCGCTAGTCGTCGGCGCCGCCGATCCAGGTCGTCGGCATGCGGACGGCGAGCAACGACGTCGCGCGGCGCACTCTCGCGATTGGCGAGCTTGCCATTGAGATAGGCCGTCACCAACGCACCCCGGATCGTCAGCTCTTCCATCTCAAGACGCATGCCGCGCCAGCTGTCCAAGGCCGCGTCGATGTCGACGGCAGAAAGCGTCTCGAAGAAAACGGGAATGTCGCCGTAGCGCATGTCCTCGACTTCACCTGAGATCGTATCCGAGTCGCGCGGCGCGACCGGCAACACGGCCGCATTGCGTTGCAGGATATCCCGGGCGCGCTCGAGCGCCGGAGGTTCGTTGTGCAGCGATGCGGGATGCCAGAGCATGCGCATCACTTCCGAGTAGGCTTGCGTCGGACGCCGGATCCGCCTGGCCTCACAACCGATGAAGGGCGCGAGCAAAGGGCGCAGTTCCTTATCGCGGTCGAGGGCCTGGAAACGTGCGGTCAACTCGGAGAAGCCATCGACGACGTGATTCCAGTGCAGGGAAATGTCCGGGCGGACGCAAGGATGATTGCGTGCGGGGGGAAGCTCGACATCTGCCACCTGCATGCGGGCCGAGGTCGTACCAGCGTCGACGATCAGCGGGACCCGAATCTTTGGCTGTTCGTCGGGAAGGGCGCCCGCTGCCGAAATGTCCACCCCGTGCAGGCCGAGCATCGGGGCGCGAAATGGCACCAAGCCTGTACGCAGTACCGAGGTGGTGATCAGCCGACTCGCCGCATCCATTGCCGCACCCAGCCCCGTCGACGGCGCGTCGACCTCGGGTGCGAACAGACTTTCGACGTCCACGGCCACCGGCACCGGCCCGACCGCGATAATGTTCTCATGATGCAGGTCGGTGCCACCCAGAAGGCGCATCGTGGCCAGCCAATGGCCGATGTTGCGATAGAAGGTGGCCAACTCCTCTTTATCGCCGCAGTAGCGGTGCACGGCGAATGCCGACCACCCGTAGCCTGCCCGCATCAGCGACGCAGGCACGCGGATACGCAGGGGGTCGCTTCCGAGCACGCGCTCGAGAAAGCGCTCCAGCGCCAGGTCGATCGCCACCGAACGCGGCTTGTACATGACACTGCCGCCTTCGAACTCCAGATGCGCGACCGCCTGCCCGCCGTTATGCACGTCCCCCTGACCAAGATGAAGAGCGCGCAGCGTGCCCTCTGGCCCCCCGATGAGCGCGCGCACCTGAGCACGGTCGTTGCCCAGTCGCTGCACCATCGAGGCCAGCGCGGATGCCTGCTGGCCCAATGTGCGCTCCAGTCGCGGGCCCAGTGCAGGATATCGCCGTGCGAGATGCGCTACGAATGCCGGGTCGCTGGCGCGCTGGACGAACGCATCGAAGCGCTCGCGCTCTCCCTCGTGGTGCAACTGACCGGCCAGTTGCGCCGCGTGCAGTTCCAGCAGCAGCACCCGATTGAGCTTGCGCCGTGCGTTCGCCAACAACGTGCGATGCGCCGCAGCGAACACGACGTCGCATTCCTCCGCTGCGAGCCCCTGCGAGACGGATGCGAGCCGAGCGTCCAAATCCTTGCGCGCATCCGAAATGATCGCGCCGATTGCGCGGTCGAACTCTGTCCCTGCCACTCTGTCATCCATGCCGGTCTCCGTTCCCGCGAGCACGATGGCCAACGCATCCCGATCTGCATGACGCGCGTCGTCACTTCCAAGTCGTGTCCCAGAATCATTCCGGCGAGACGACGACCGCGATCGGCCTTGCCGCGAAAGCGGGCCCGCGCTGGGCGAACCCGCTTCCGCGCCCTATCAGCAGCAGTGCGCCGGGATCGACGCCGTACAGGAACTGCATTGCGTCAGCAGGAAGAAGTTCTTGTCGGTCATCGCCGCTTCCGTGACCGCTACGCCCTCGGCGTACAACGAGCCGGCCGGGTTCTCATGGCCGTCCACGCTGTCCGCACCGCTGAGCCAACCACCTACGATGTCTTCATACTGCATGTCTCGTCTCCTTGTCGATCGTGCATTGAAATACAGCCGCGCAGCATGTGGGCCCGTATCGGGTCCGCACGCGGATATCAGCAACAGAAGGTCGGAAATGACGCGGTGCAGGAACTGCACTGGGTCAGCAGCGAAAGGTCTGTATTGGTCATCGCCGCTTCAGTCGCGGCAACGCCCTCCACATACAACGCCCCTGCCGGGTTCTCGTAGCCATCCACGCTGTCGGCCCCGCTCAGCCAGCCGCCAACGATCTCGTCGTGCTGCATGTCGTCTCTCCTTGTCGATTGCATCAACTTGCGAATGCCGCTTGCACGTCCGCCGGAACACATGGCTCGACACTCCGGTCGAACGCACGCACGGTACCTGGACGGGGCGTCAGCGTTGTAGCACTCCAGCCTACGGACGATCCTGCCCCGAAGGAATACTGGCCTCGGACGGACGGGCTGTCCTTGATGCGCGTCACAGTCCATCCCACGTCCTGCGGCGACACGGCGAGTGGCGGCGCGTCATTGCGAGGCGGCTGACAGCCTCGCTTGTCCCGCGGCGTGCCCGCCCGGCACGCAGACTTGCCGCCCTACCCTTGCGCCACCGCCTGCAAGGCCGCGAGTTCCTCGGCGCTGAATCCGGCGGCGGCGCGGGCGTCGAGATTGAATGGGCCGTGCAGCACCGTGCGCGCGTAATCGGCCAGCAGTGCGCGGAACCTGGGCTCGGGGGCGATGCCGTCGCGGGCGCAGTACCAGCGGAACCAGCGGCTGCCGGCCGCGACGTGTGGGATTTCCTCGCGCAGGATGATCTCGAGGATGTCGGCGGTCGCATCGTCGCCGAGCGCGCGCAGCTTGACGATCATGCCGGGGGTCACGTCGAGACCGCGGGCTTCGAGCACGCGTGGCACCAGCGCCATGCGCGCCAGGCCGTCATGTGCGGTCTTCTCGCACATTTCCCACAGCCCGTTGTGCGCGTCGAAATCGCCGTAGTCGCGGCCGAACGCACGCAGGCGATCGCGCAGCAGCACGAAATGTCGGGCCTCGTCGTCGGCGATTGCGACCCAGTCGGCGTAGAACGCATCAGGCAGGCCGCGAAAGCGGTAGACCGCGTCCCAAGCCAGGTCGATCGCATTGAGCTCGATGTGGGCAATCGCGTGCAGGAACGCCGCGCGCCCCTCGTCGCTGCCCAGCCCTCGCCGCGGCAATTCGCGTGGATGCACCAGTCGCGGACGCGGCGGCCGACCGGGCATGCGGATGGGGTCGGGCGGCGGCGGATCGAGGGGCAGCGGCAGCCTACCATCGCGGTGCCGCGCGGCGTGCTGGCGGGTCAATGCGACCTTGAGGTCGGGGTCGCATGCGTCCAGGCACTGGCGCGCCGCGGCCAGCAGGTCGGGCGCGTCGGACACCGCCGCGCTCACGCGCGGCGCTTGTTCTTGGCCTCGTCGGAGCGCAGCTGGCGCAGGCGCTCGAAGTAGCCCGGCTCGATGCCGGTGACGTATTCGCCGCTGAAGCACGAACTGTCGAAGCGCAGGTCGGGGAACTTGGGCCCGGCGACCGCCGCCTCGAGATCGGCCAAGTCCTGGTAGATCAACCAGTCGCAGCCCAGGAACGACTCGATCTCGGCCTCGGTGCGGTTATGCGCAACCAGTTCATCGACCGACGGCATGTCGATGCCATAGATGTTGGGGTGACGGACCGGCGGGGCGGCGGAGGCCAGGTAGACCTTCTTGGCGCCGGCATCGCGCGCCATCTGCACGATCTGCTTGGACGTGGTGCCGCGCACGATCGAATCGTCGACCAGCAGCACGACCCGGTTGCGGAACTCGAGCGGAATCGGATTGAGCTTGCGCTTGACCGACTTCGCGCGTTCGCCCTGCCCCGGCATGATGAAGGTGCGGCCCACGTAGCGGTTCTTGATGAAGCCCTCGCGGTACTTCACGCCCAGCACGTTGGCGATCTCCAGCGCGGAGTCGCGCGAGGTGTCGGGGATCGGGATCACCGTGTCGATGTCGTGGTCGGGGCGCAGCCGCAGGATCTTCTCGCCCAGGGTCACGCCCATGCGCATGCGCGCCTTGTGCACCGAGATGTTCTCGATCATCGAATCGGGACGCGCGAAGTACACGTACTCGAAGATGCACGGCGCGTGCGCCTGCCGCGGCGCGCACTGGCGATGGTGCAGTTCGCCACGCGCGGTGACGACGATGCCCTCGCCAGGCTCGACGTCGCGCAGCCGCTCGAAGCCGAGGATGTCGAGCGCGACCGATTCGGACGCCACCGCATACTCGGTGCCCTCCTCGCTCTGCCGGCGGCCGAGCACCAGCGGACGGATGCCGTGCGGATCGCGGAACGCGACCAGCCCCAGGCCCAGCACGGTCGCCACGACCGCGTAGCCGCCGCGGGCACGGCGGTTGACGCCCTCGATCGCGCGGAACGCAGCCTCGGGGGTCAAGGCCTTCTCGCGGTCGAGCTCGTGCGCGAACACGTTGAGCAGCACTTCCGAGTCGGACTCGGTATTGACGTTGCGGCGATCGGTCTCGAACACCTGCTGGCGCAACTGGTCGGTGTTGACCAGGTTGCCGTTGTGCGCGAGCGCGATACCGAACGGCGAATTGACGTAGAACGGCTGGGCCTCGTCGCTGCCCTCGCTGCCCGCGGTCGGATAGCGGCAATGGGCGATGCCGACGCGACCGCGCAACAGCGCCATCGTCTTGGCATCGAACACGTCGCGCACCAGGCCGTTGCCCTTCTGCACGCGCAGCGCAGTGCCATTGGCGGTGGCGATGCCTGCCGCATCCTGCCCGCGGTGCTGCAAGACGGTCAGGCCGTCATACAGCGCACCCGCGACTTCGGAGGTTCCGACGATCCCGACGATCCCGCACATGGCGATTCCAGTCCTGCTGGGCGCGCGGTGCGCGCCATTGAATAGAGAGTAGAGGGGCAAGCCCCGTTCGGCCCTGGCCTCAGGGATGCGACCGCACCAGACCGTCGACGCCCACCTTGGCGCGCACCTGCGCCTTGAGCTGGTCGGCCTCGCCGCGGCTGGCGACCGGGCCGGCCTTGACCCGAGTCAGGCGCCCCTTGTCGGTCGTGACGCTGTCGGTGAAGGCGGTGATGCCGGCGCTGCGCAGGCGATCGCGCAGCCGTTCGGCCTCGGCGGCCTGGCTGAAGGCGCCAAGCTGCACCACGAAACCCACTTCGGCGGTGCGCGCGGGCGCCGGCGCAGGGGCAGGTGTCGCGGCGGGCGCCGGCTTGGGCGCCGGAGGCGGCGTCTGCGCGGTGCGCGTCGGCTCGGCCGGTGGCGTTGCCGGCGTGGGCCGGGCCGGCGTCGGTGCAGGCGGCTGCGTCTGTGTCGGCGTCTGTGTCGGCGTCGCGGTGGCGTCGAGCGCGACCACACGCGGATTGACGTCGTCGCGCACCTGGGCCGCGCGCAACCGCACGATCTCGGCCTCGGCACGGCTCGCATACGGCCCCAGCCGCACGCGCTGCGCCGCCCGGCCGTTGAGCGTGAACGCTTCGCGATAGCCGGTCAGCGACGCCTGGCGGAGCTGGCGCAGGATCGCCTCGGCATCGGCCTGGCTGGCGAACGCGCCGTAGTGCACCGCGTAGCCGCCACCGGCCGTGGTCGGTGGCAGCGGTTCGCTCTGCGCGCCGGTCTCCACGGTCGGCAGCGCATCGCCCGTGCTCGGCGTAGCGGCGGATGCCGGCGCAGCGGGGGGCCGCGGGGTCCCTTCGGCAAGGACGCCGCCTGCCGGAGCGGGCGACGGCGCGACCAGCGGCAGATCGACGGTCTTGTACTGCCCGTTCGGCGCATCCGGCAGCTCGAGCGGCATGTCGGGCAGGCCACTCGCGGGCGCCGGGCCCTTGACCAGCATCGGCAAGAAGATCACCGCCAGCGCGATCAACACGGCGGCACCGATCAGGCGCTGTTTGAGTCCAGGCGTCATGCAGAGGGCGCAGGCGGAGGGAACGCAGCGATTATACGCACCGGGGCCACCGGGGCCTTAACCCGGACCCTGCAACCGCGCGAGCGCGGCGGCAGCGGTATGGAAAGAGCCGAACACCAGAACCCGGTCGCCCGGCCGCGCCTGCGCCAGCACCGCATCCAGCGCGCCGCCCACGTCGGCCGCCATCGGGGCGTACCCAGCGGCGGTGCCCGCCAACCGCGTCCGCAGCGCATCGGCCGACTGGCTGCGCGCGCCGCCATCGGCCAGCCCCGCCAGCCACCAGCCGTCGACTGCAGGCGCCAGCGCCGCGACGACGCCAATCGCATCCTTGTCGGCCAGGGCGGCATAGACCGCCAATGTCCTGCCTTGCGCGGGCGCGGCGCCCAGCCACTGCGCCAGCGCCTGGGCGGCCTGCGGGTTGTGTGCGACATCGACGACGAGCTCGACCTCGCCGCGCTCGAACCGCTGCAGCCGCGCAGCGGCATGTGCGTCGGCGATGCCCGCCGCAAGAGCGGCATCGGGCACGTCGGCGTCGAGCGCACGCAGCGCCGCCACTGCGACCGCGGCGTTGCGCAGTTGCACAGGCGCGGCCAGCGCGGGCAGCGGCAGGTCGACCTCATAGCCGACCTCGCGCCAGATCCAGCGCCCCTCGCGCGCAGGCGCGAACAGGAAATCGCTGCCGGCGCGGATCGCGACCGCGCCGATGCGGTAGGCATGCCGCAGCACGCTCGCCGGCGGGTCGTCGTCGCCAAGCACCAGCGGCCGCCACGGGCGCGCGATGCCGGCCTTCTCCAGGCCGATCGCTTCGCGGTCGTTACCCAGCCAGTCCTGGTGATCGAGATCGACCGTGGTGACGACCGCGACATCGGCGTCGACCAGATTGACCGCATCCAGACGGCCGCCGAGTCCGACCTCGAGGATCGCCAGGTCCAGCTCCGCGCGCGCGAACAGCCACAGCGCGGCCAGGGTGCCGGTCTCGAAATAGGTCAGCGGCGTATCGCCGCGCACGGCCTCGATTGCCTCGAACGCTGCCACCAGCGCGGCATCGTCGGCATCGACGCCGTCGATGCGCACGCGTTCGTTGTAGGCCAGCAGATGCGGCGAGGTGTAGGCGCCCACGCGCCAGCCGGCGGCGCGCGCCGCGGCCTCGATCAGGGCCACCGTCGAGCCCTTGCCATTGGTGCCGGCCACGGTGATGACGCGGGTGGCGGGCCGGCCGCAGTCGAGCCGTGCGTGGACCGCGGCAACGCGATCCAACCCCAGCTCCACTTCGACCGGATGCCGCGCCTCGAGGCGCGCCAGCCAGTCCGCGAGCGATGCGGATGCGGTCATAGCGCGCGGTGGACCGCCTCGCCGAAGAACGCAGTGTGGTGCGCGCAATCGTTCAGGCGGACCACGTCGAGGCGATCGACATCGGGCCCTTCGAGCAGATTGAGCGTGGTCGGCGCCTGGCGAAAGGTCCACAGCCGCGCGAGCGGCAGACCGAGCACGCGGCACAGGATCACGCGATTGACTGCGTCGTGCGCGACGATCAGCGCCGTGTCGTCCGGCCCCAGGCCTGCAAGCGCACGCGCAAAGGCCGGCCACGCGCGATCGAGCACCTGCTGCAACGATTCGCCGCCCGGCATCTGCACGGTGTCGGGCGCGTCGCGCCACGCCGCCAGGCGCTCGGGGTCGCGCTCGCCGATCTCGGCCGCAAGCAGGCCTTCCCAGGTACCGTGCGCGATCTCGGCCAGGCCGGGATCGGTGGTCAGCAGGGCTTCGCGGTCCACGCCCAGGGCCAGGCGCGCGGTGCGGTTCGCACGCGACAGCGGCGAGCTGACCGCCCGGTCGATGCGCACGTCCGCCAGCCGCGCACCGAGCAAGGTCGCTTGGCGCTCACCGACCGGCGATAGCGGGATGTCCTCCTGTCCCTGGTAGCGGCCTTCGGCGTTCCACGGCGTTTCGCCATGGCGGGCAAGCAGGATTCTCATGCGCGGTCCTCGACAATGCGGCGCGCCTGCACAGCTGGGCGCGGCGCGACAGTCTACCTGTCGAGGCCCGCACCACGCGCACGCCCGGCGCTCGGAATCCGCGAGCGATCGTGCCGAACTGCGCGGCGACGCGCAGTGCTCAGGCCCGTCGTCCGAGCATCATGACCAGGCCGAACAGGCCGCCCAGCCCGCCCGTGAACGCAAGCGCGACGCTCGGTTCGCGCAGGCGCAACGCCATCACCCCGCAGGTGATGCCCAGCGCCAGGATCAGCAGCCCCACGAGCCGCCCCCGCGCACCGCCGTGGAAATGGGTGCGCGCGGCCGGTCGTTCGACCACGGGTCGGCGCGCCTGCCAGGCCTCGAACGCAGCCTGGAACTCCCGGAGCAGGCGCGCCCGGCCCGGTCCGTCGAGAGCGCTCACCAGGACGGTGGGGGCACCGCGTCGGACCAGCGTCAAGTAATCGTCCGTGCCCCACTGTGCGATGTCGGCGAAACGCACGGCCGCGCGACGCGCGAAGACGATGCCCTCCGGCTCGATCCGCGCTTCATCGCGGATAGGGAAGCCCAGAAAGGCGACCAGCGGCGGGACCACGAGCGCGACGACCGCAACCCCGATCGCCAACAGCGGCTGGTTCAACCCGAACACGATGCCGATGAAGGCCGTCGATGCCAGCACGATGCCCAGCGGCGTCGACCACTGGTGCCAGCGGGTGAAGACCTTGACGGGAATGGCCGAAGACGATTGCTGCATTCGTTTCCTTGCGCTTCCAAGCAGATCGCGCGGCTGTCTCACCGGTCGCGTGCTGGCGCACGCGCCGGCATCCCAGGTGGGACGCCGGCGCAGACGGCCGGCGTCGCCGGCTCGGCCGATCGCTCAGCGGACCGGCGGAGCATTCGGCGTCACGAGGCCCGCGCGCTCAGCGCGCTGCGCCCATCTCCCGGAGCAGCCGCGGCGCCGGATCGACCTCCTGCATCACCCAGCGAATGTAGCGCTGATCGACCGAGATCGTGCGCGTCATCGTCGGGTCGAACACCCAGTTCGACACCACCGCGTCCCAGGTCATGTCGAACAGCAGCCCGGTCAGGCGGCCGTCGGCGTCGAGCACCGGCGATCCGGAATTGCCGCCGGTCACGTCGAGATCGGCCAGAAAGTTCACCGGCACCGAGCGCAGGCGCCGGTCGGCCAGGCCAGCATGGCGACCGGCTGCAATCGCGTCGAGCTGGGTCTTGGGCGCGTCGAACGGCTCGGCCCCTGTCGCCTTGGCCGGAATCTCTTCGAGCCGGGTGAACGGGGTCTGCGTGCGGCCCGTGCGATCGGTATAGCCGGTGACGTTGCCGAAGGTGATGCGCAGCGAGGAATTGGCGTCCGGGTAGACCGCTTCGCCGCGACTGGCGCGATAGTCGGCGACCGCCTGCAGCACAGTCGGCTGGAGCACCAACAGGTCGCCGGCGCGGGCCTTGGCCTCCTGTTCGATCCGCACCAACTCCGGCACGACACCGGCCGCGTACTGCAGCGCGGGGTCGGTGCTGCGCAGGAACGCATGGCGGTCGGCGGTGAACCACTTCAGGCGCTCGTCGCTGTCACCCAGGCGGCTGCGCTCGAGCCGGTCGAGCGCGCGCTCGATCGCCGCCGCGTCGCTGCCGCCCAGGAACTGATCGATTGCCGCGACCCGCTGGCCGTCCGGCAACTGCACGTACTGCTGCAAGGCATAGCGGGTCAGCGCGCGGTCCATCGCCGGCACATAGCGCCGGTCCATCTGCCGCAGGCTGCCCTCGATCACCGGCAGATCGCGCTGCTGATAGCCCTGCTCGCGCATCGCGTCGGGCCGCTCCTTCTCGATCGCCAGCCGGTACAGGCGCACCGCGGTGGACAGCACGCCGCTGTTGTCGAGCAGCGACAGCACCAGGTCGCGCTCACGCGTGGCCTGCGCCTGGGCCTCGAGCGCGGCGATGCGCGCCTGGGCCTCGAGCGCCGGCTGCCCTGCCTCCCCGCAGCCCTGCAGCCAGGCCTGCACCGCCGCCGCTTCCTCCTGCTTGCGAGCAAGCGCACCGATGCGCTCGAAGCCCTGCAGTTGGCCCTCGTAGTTCTTCAGGGTGTTCTGCCAGCCGCGCACCGCGCTGGCGTAGCGCACCTCGATCTCGGGGTCCTGCTTGCCCTGCGCCTCGACCAGGTCGATGAGCGCACGGTAGTGGCGGCTGACCTGCGGGTAACGCCAGGCGACCGTCTCGGCGAACTCGCCCGCCGATGCGTACCGGCTGGTGCGCCCCGGGTACCCGGCCACCATCACGAAATCGCCCTCGCGCAGCGCCTTGTCGGCCAGTCGCAGGAACCGCCGCGGGGTGTAAGGCACGTTATCGGGGGCGTACTCGGCCGGGCGACCGTCGCGGCCGACGTAGGCGCGGTAGAACGCGAAATCGCCGGTGTGGCGCGGCCACATCCAGTTGTCGACGTCGCCGCCAAAGCTGCCGATGCCGCCGGCCGGCGCGTAGACCAGCCGTACGTCGCGGATCTCGAGGTTGCGGAACAATCGGTAGCTGTTGCCGCCCAGGAAGCTGTAGAGCCGGCAGCGATAGCCTGGATCGGCCTCGCAGCGGGCCACGAGCGACTTCTCGATCGCATCCAGCGCCGCGGTCCGCCCCAGCCCGTCGGCGGCCGCGTCGATCGCCGCGCGCACCTCGGCGGTAACGTCCTGGATGCTGTCGAGCGCGTAAATGCGGGCGTTGGGGCCGGCCGAAATCTCGTCGCCGAGCGCTGCGGCGTTGAAGCCGTCGCGCATCAGGTTCTTCTCGGGCGTGGAGTTGAGCTGGATCGCGCCGTAGGCACAGTGGTGATTGGTGATCGCCAGCCCCTGCGGGGAAACGAAGCTGGCCGTACAGCCGCCCAGCGAGACCACCGCGCCCAGCGGGTCGCCGGTCAGGTCGGCCAGCTGGCTGGCGTCGAGCCGAAGACCCGCCTTGCGCAGCGCAGGCGAGATCTCCGGCAGTTGTTGCGGGACCCACATCCCCTCCCCGGCGACGGACGAATGACTGCAGCTGAGGAAGACGCCCAGCAGCGTCGCGGCCAGAAGCGGATGGCGCATGGTGGTCCTGTCGGTCGTTTCGGGGCGCCAAGTCTAGAACGTGCCACCGTCGAGCGGCCAACCCCCGGCACCCGTCGCCGCGCGCGGCGACGGTGCGGTGCAGCAGGGGCCGTCATCCCGCGGCCCGTATAATCGCCGCTCTTTTTCTGCCTGCAGGCACGACGACGATGACCCGGACGATGAAGGCGCTGGTCAAGCGCGAAGCCACCAAAGGCATCTGGATGGACGAGGTGCCAGTGCCGACCCCGGGCCCGAACGATGTGCTCATCAAGTTGGAGAAGACCGCGATCTGCGGCACCGACCTGCACATCTACCTGTGGGACGAGTGGAGCCAGCGCACGATCAAGCCCGGGCTGGTCATCGGCCACGAGTTCGTCGGCCGCATCGTCGAGCTGGGCTCGGCGGTCACCGGCTACACGGTCGGCCAGCGCGTGTCGGCCGAGGGCCACCTGGTCTGCGGGCATTGCCGCAACTGCCGCGCCGGCAAGCCGCACCTGTGCCCGAACACCGTCGGCATCGGCGTGACCCGCGACGGCGCGTTCGCCGAGTACATCGCGATGCCGGCGACCAACCTGTGGCCGATCCCCGACCAGATCCCGTCCGAGCTGGCGGCCTTCTTCGACCCCTACGGCAACGCCGCGCACTGCGCACTGGAGTTCGACGTCGTCGGCGAGGACGTGCTGATCACCGGCGCCGGCCCGATCGGCGTGATGGCGGCAGGCATCTGCAAGCATATCGGCGCGCGCAACGTCGTGGTCACCGACGTCAACGACTACCGCCTCAAGCTGGCCGCCGACATGGGCGCCACGCGCGTGGTCAACGTCAGCAAGACCTCGCTCAAGGACGTCATGGCCGACCTGCACATGGAAGGCTTCGACGTCGGCCTGGAGATGAGCGGCAACCCGCGTGCGTTCAACGACATGCTCGACTGCATGTACCACGGCGGCAAGGTCGCCCTGCTCGGCCTGCTGCCCAAGGGCGCGGGCATCGACTGGGACCGCATCATCTTCAAGGGCCTGACCGTCCAGGGCATCTACGGCCGGAAGATGTACGAGACCTGGTACAAGATGACCCAATTGGTGCTCTCGGGCTTCCCGCTGGGCAAGGTGCTGAGCCACCAGTTGCCGGTCGACGAGTTCCAGAAGGGCTTCGACCTGATGGAATCGGGCAAGTCGGGCAAGGTCGTCCTCAACTGGACTTGAGCGGCGTCTGAGGCGCGCGTCCGGCAAGTCCGGGCGCACAGCCGCTGCATGACCTCTGGCACATCCGGGTATCGTCGATTCTTTGCAGGCTGGCTGGAATCGAGATCACCACGGGAGGTGGCGCATGCGACATGGACGAGCTCGGCCATGCGCAGTACCGCGCCGCCTACTGGCCCGACGCCGAGCCCGTCGACGGCCAGTACGGCACGCCCGCGCCCGATTGGCTGGATGAAGCCGCCGCTGTGCGCATGGAAGGTCAGGCCGCCCGTGCCCAGTACGAACGCAGCTTCTTCGCCGCCCTCCGGACAGCGTCACCGGCCATCCTTCCACTCGCGCAGTTTCTGACACAGACGCACCCGGTCGTGGCGCAAAGGCAGGCGCTGATGCAATCGAGCGGCGTCCAGACCCAGTCCGGCATCCAGGTCATGACGATGTCCGGCGACGGCGCGCTCGCCGCCAGCCTGTTCTACGCGCAATCGATGCTGTTTGCCGATTTCCTCAAGCAGACGAGCCGCCAGCCTCACATCCTCGGCACCATCAGCGAGGCGATCGCGGGGGGCGTGGATTTCGCATCCTGGCTTGCCGACACCGGCGCGGCATCCGGTCTGCCGGTGGACATCGCCGCCCTGCAGACGGCGTGGGAGGCATGGTGCACGGCACGCGCGGGCGGCGCGCACGCGCCTGCCGGGTAAACTGCGCGCATCGTCTCTTCCGGATCGCCCGATGTCCCTGACCGACCGCTACGCCGCCACCCTCGACGAGATCCGCGACGCCGGCCTGTTCAAGTCCGAGCGCGTGATCACCGGCCCGCAGTCCGCGCAGATCACGCTGGCCGACGGGCGCACGGTGCTGAACTTCTGCGCCAACAACTACCTGGGCCTGGCCGATCACCCGGATATCATCGCCGCCGCCAAGGACGCGCTCGACACCCATGGTTTCGGCATGGCCTCGGTGCGCTTCATCTGCGGCACGCAGGACCTGCACAAGCAGCTCGAAAAGACCATCGCCGACTTCTTCGGCAAGCAGGACACGATTCTCTACGCCGCCTGCTTCGACGCCAATGGCGGGCTCTTCGAGCCGCTACTCGGCGAGGACGACGCGATCATCAGCGACGCGCTCAACCATGCGTCGATCATCGACGGCGTGCGGCTGTGCAAGGCCAAGCGCTATCGCTACGCCAACTGCGACATGGCCGACCTGGAGGCGCAACTCAAGCAGGCGCGCGCCGACGGCGCGAAGACGATCCTGATCACCACCGACGGCGTGTTCTCGATGGACGGCTTCATCGCGCCGCTCGACGAGATCACCGCCCTGGCGCACAAGTACGACGCGCTGGTGCACATCGACGAGTGTCATGCGACCGGCTTCCTCGGCGCCACCGGCCGCGGCTCGGCCGAGGTCAAGGGCGTGCTGGAGAAGATCGACATCATCACCGGCACGCTCGGCAAGGCGATGGGGGGCGCGCTGGGCGGCTTCACGACCGCCAAGGCCGAAGTCATCGAATTGCTGCGCCAGCGCTCGCGCCCCTATCTGTTCTCCAACTCGCTGCCGCCGCATGTGGTCGCCGCCGGCATCAAGGCCTTCGAGATGCTGGATGCGGCCGGTGAATTGCGCGAACGGCTGGTCGAGAACACCCGCTACTTCCGCGAGCGGATGACCGCGGCCGGCTTCGACGTGCGCCCCGGCACCCACCCGATCAGCCCGGTCATGCTTTACGATGCCAAGCTGGCGCAGCGCTTCGCCGAGCGATTGCTCGAGGAAGGGATCTACGCGATCGGATTCTTCTTCCCGGTGGTGCCCAAGGACCAGGCCCGGATCCGCACCCAGATCAGCGCCGCGCACACGCGCGACCATCTGGACCAGGCGATCGACGCGTTCACCCGCATCGGCCGCGAACTGGGCGTGTTGCCGGGCTGAGCCGTGGCGCGCGATGTAGGCCGAGCCGACGCTAGTCCGACTTGACGGCGGCTGGCGCCGAACGCGGCGCCAGACGTTCGACTTCGTGGGGCGCAAGATCGCGCCAGGCCCCCTTGGCCAGTTCCCCCAGGCCCACGCGCCCGATCGCAACGCGCACCAGACGCAGCACGCCAACCTCGTGTGCGCCCAGCAGACGACGGATCTGCCGATTGCGGCCTTCGTCGAGCACGATCTCCAGCCATGCGTTACGCGCGCCTTCGCGCAGCACACGGGCGGATGCGGCGCGCAACTGCTGGCCGGCGTCCTCGACGCCGGCATGCAGGCCGGCGAGCAGCGCGGCATCGGGTCGCGTATCGATCTGCACGTGATAGGTCTTGCTGGGACCGCGCTCGGGGTCGGCGATCGCAGCCGCCCATGCCGGATCGCTGGTGAACAACAGCAGGCCCTCGCTGGCCTTGTCGAGCCGCCCGACCGGGGCAATCCATCCCAGCGACGCAGTATCGAAACAACGGTAGACCGTGTCGCGTCCGCGTTCGTCGCGAGCCGTCGTCACCAGACCGCGCGGCTTGTTGAGCATCAGGTAGCGGTGCACAACACCGGACATGGTCACGCCATCGATGACGACGCGTGCCTCGTCGAGTGCAACCGGATACTCGGGATCTCGGACCACACGCCCGCCAATGCGGACGCGCCCGTCGCGCACCCAGCGTTCGGCCTCACTGCGCGAGCACAGGCCGCGCTTGGACAGGATGCGCGCAATCCCGTAACGAGGCGTTGCGTGGCCGCGCAATGGCCGGTTGCTCATCGCCCTGCGGCCGCATGGACGAACGGCCCGCTCGCGCGGGCCGTCGTCATCGATGCATCGGGGTGCGCGACGCTCACTCGGTCGGCGTCGGGGTCGCCGGGGCTGCCGCCGCTTCGACCGGCGCGTTGGGGTCCACGCGGCGTCCGACGCTGTAACCATTGGCCTTGAGCCAGGCATCGAAATCGTCGGCGGTCATGCGCTTGCCGCTCTGGGTCATGTTGAACCGGTACGGCGTATTGTCGAACTCGGTCTGCTTGACGTAGGCCGACGGATCGCCCGGCTTCACCACGCCCGCCGCTGCGGCGGCCATCGCGACATTCTGGCAGCGCTCGATCTCCATGCGCAGCAGCACCTGATCGACCGACTGCGCGTCGTCGTAGGCACGCGACAGCACCGCGGTCGTGCCGAGTCGATAACTGGGCGCCGCCAGTTCCGGCGACAGCGGCATCAGTGCGGTCGTCTGCAACGGGCGCGCAGCACGCGTATCGAGATCGGCGCAGTCCGCCGCGTGGCCGGCGAACGGAAGGGCCAGCAGGGTCGTCAACACGATGGCGCGCATGGGCAGAGGTCCCCGGAGTCGAATTGGCCTGAAGTGTATGCGCCAAGTTACGGCCCGACAAGGGAAATTCTGCTTTCGCGCATTCACTTCGGTGAGTGTCTACCCACCTACAGCGATCGCGCCGCAGGACCGGGACGTCTGTGCACTCGATCAAAACGTTCGGCGCATGGGCGCGTGCGGCGCCGACCCTCCATTTCGCCGTCGAGGACCGGATCGGCAGCCCGCAACACACGTGCATCGCGCGGCAGTGGCGCGCGAGTTCTTCCCATTCCGCAGTGGGAAAAGAGACAAAAAGAAGCCCGGCATCAGCCGGGCTTCTTCGTATTGCTTCGCTGGCGCCAGACTTAGTTCTGGACGTTCAACTCGGTGCGACGGTTGCGCGCGCGACCTTCCGGATTGTCCGAACCATCCGGGTTGGTGTTCGGCGCAATCGGACGGCTCTCGCCGTAGCCGACCGGACCGACCAGGCGATCGGCAGTGATGCCGTTGCTGGTCAGGAAGTCGTACACGGCCTTCGCACGGCGCTCCGACAGGCGCTGGTTGTAGGCGTCCGTACCCTTCGAGTCGGTGTGGCCTGCAACCTCGACGCGCAGTTCGGGGTAGCGACGCAGGATCTCGACGGCCTCGTTCAGGATCGCCACCGCGTCAGGACGCAGCGTCGAACGATCGAAGTCGAAGTTCACGCCGTTCAGATCGATGGTGATCGGAGCCGGCGGCGGCGGAGCCGGGGCGGGAGCCGGCGGCGGCGGCGGCGGAGCCGGGGGAGCCGGAGGCGCCGGCGGCGGGCCGAGCGGCACCACGACACCGACCGAGGCCAGCACGTCGCCGAAGTAGCTCTCGTTGGCGTTGTGCGGGTAGCCGGCCCAGTCACGCGGACCGTTGGCGGCGATGCTGCTGTCGTTGAAATCAGCGCGGTAGGCGATTTCGGCGCGCACGGCGACGCGCTTGTCGAAGGTGGTCTGCAGACCGGCACCGACCTTGGCAGCGAAGTTGCCGTCCTTACGCTCGCCGGGCGAGTTCGGGCTCGGGAACGCGTTGAACTCCTCTTCCGAACGCTGATAGCCGACGCCGGCCAGCAGGTAGGGGTTCCAGCCACGGCCCTCGGAGATGAAGTGGTAGCGGAAGTCGATCGAGGCGCCGTACTGGCTCCAATTCAGGTCGGGGTTCGCACCCTCGACGCTGCTGTCGAAACCGGGGTTCTGATAGTTCAGTTCACCGTCGATCGACCAGTTCGGGCTGATGAAACGACCGAAACCGAGGGTAACGAACGGGGTGTCGTCGGTGCGGCGATCTTCGGCCTGGAAGTTGTAGCCGACGGAGCCGGTCAGATACCAGCGGTCGTCGAACTCCTGGGCATTGGCGGCCTGCACCAAGCCGAGGCCGCCGAGCAGCGCGGCGCAGAGGAGTTTCTTATTCATGTTGTATCAGCTCCTGTTCTAGGGGGAATGCGTCATGGCATCGGTTTGAGGCGTCAAACGCACACGCCTTGGTACATAGCCTAAAGTCAGCTGTGTGAAGGCGTCGTTAACACTAACCTAACGGTTGAAAGATTCCAACGGAACAACGCCTTACCGTTCATCCAGCCTTGGGCTACTGCGGGAACTTCCAACGGCGCGCATTGTCTGGATTCGGTGTCGGCGTGGCGTCAAGACGCCCTTAACGCTTACCTGGCGTCCAGCGCGGCAGCGTGTTCGGCGGCTGCCGCCCAGGGCGGCGAGCGGCCCAGTTCCTCGACCAGGAAATCCACGAATGCGCGGGTGCGCGGCGGGACGAGCCGGCGCTCGGGCATGACGGCATGGATACCGGTCGCAGGCGGGACGTATCCCGGCAGCACGCGGATCAGTCGCCCCGCACACAGATCATCGGCGACATGCCACACCGAATGCATCGCGATGCCCTCGCCTGCGAGCGCGGCATCGCGCAGGATCTCGCCGAGCGTGCTTTCCATGCGCCCTGACACCGCGACCTCGGTGCGGACGCCGTCGCGGTCGAGCAACGGCCACCGGTCCTGGCGCCCGCGGCTGCCGACCAGCAGCAGGCAGTCGTGATCGACCAGGTCGGCAGGCATGTGCGGATGTCCGCGCCGGTGCAGGTAGTCGGGCGAGGCGACGAGCACGCGATCGTTGGCAGCGATCGGGCGTGCGACCAGTCGGGAGTCGTCCAGTTCGCCGATCCGGATCGCCAGGTCGAAGCCCGCCCGCACCAGGTCCACCAATTGGTCGCTCATGTGCACGCTCAGCCGCAGCTCGGGATGCCGGGCCAGAAATCGCGGCAGCAGCGGCGAGACGTGCTGGCGTCCGAACGAAGCCGACATCGTCACCCGCAACGTGCCGGCAATGCCCCGCCCGCCACTCTCGCGCAGACCCGCGGCGAGGCTGTCGAGGTCGTCGACCAGCGCGCGCCCGCGCGAAGCCAGTGCGCGGCCCTCGGCAGTGGGATGGAGCCGGCGTGTGGTCCGATGCAGCAGCCGCACGCCGAGCGTGCTCTCCAGGCGTTTCAGGCGCTGGCTGGCCACGGCCGGCGACAGGTCCAGGGCGCGCGCGGCCGCGCTGATCGACCCCAGATCGAGCACGCGCAGGAACAGGGCGATGTCGTCGAGCCGCGCCATCGATCTTCAATTTCCGGTTGAAAGTATTTGTCGATCCTAAACCTGTTCCACCGGATCGTCGCTTTCGAGAATGGCCGCTCCCCCCTATCGGCCGCGACCATGCCACGTTCTTCCCCTCCGTCCTCCCGCACGCCCGCGGCGCTGTATGCACTGACCATCGGCGCGTTCGGCATCGGCACCACCGAGTTCGTGATCATGGGCCTGCTGCGCCAGGTCGCGTCCGATCTGCAGGTGAGCCTGCCCGCGGCCGGCCTGCTGATCTCCGGTTATGCGCTGGGTGTGTTCGTCGGCGCGCCCCTGCTCACGCTCGCGACCGACCGGCTGCCGCGCAAGGCGGTGCTGGTCGGCCTGATGGCGGTGTTCACGCTCGGCAACCTGGCCTGCGCGCTGGCGCCCGACTACGGCTGGCTGATGGCCGCGCGCGTGGTCACCTCGCTCGCCCACGGCACCTTCTTCGGCGTCGGCGCGGTGGTCGCCGCAGGCCTGGTGCCGGCGGAGCGGCGCGCCCGCGCGATCTCGGTGATGTTCACCGGCCTGACTGTCGCCACCCTGCTCGGCGTGCCGGCCGGCGCGTGGCTGGGCCTGCATGCGGGATGGCGCGCCACGTTCTGGGCGGTCGCCGCGATCGGCGGACTGGCGACGCTCGTGATCGCGGCGCTGGTGCCAGCCGACCGCGCGACCGTTGCGTCCGGCAGCGTCCGTCGTGCGCTCGCGGCGGTGTCGCGGCCGCCGGTGGTGCTCGGCCTGCTGACGACGACGCTGGGGTATGCCGGCGTGTTCACGGTCTACACCTTCATCCAACCGGTCCTGGTGCAGGTGAGCGGCTTGTCCGATCGCGCGGTCTCGCCGGTGCTGCTGGTGTTCGGGGTCGGGATGATCGCCGGCAACCTGCTCGGCGGCCGCTTCGCCGACCGCGCACCGGCGGCGGCGATCCCGGCCACGCTGCTCGCGCTCGCCGCCGTGCTCGCGCTTCTCGGCGCCGCGATGCATCAGGCCCCGGCGATGGTGGTCGCCACCGGCCTGCTCGGCGTCGCCGCATTCGCGACCGTCGCGCCCCTGCAGGCCTGGGTGCTGCAGCGCGCCGGCGACGACGGCCGCAACCTGGCCTCGAGCCTCAACATCGGCGCGTTCAACCTCGGCAACGCGGCGGGCGCCTGGCTCGGCGGCCTCGTCGTCGGCCATGGCGGGGGTCTGGAGCGGTTGGGCACGGCCGGGGCGCTGGTCACGCTGGCCGGTGTCGCCGTGTCGGCAATCGCGCTCCGCCGTGCACGCTCAGCCGCCATCCAGCCGTGCTGATGCCCCCGCAACATCGCCCCTCGTGCTGCGGATCCGTCGCGGCCAGCCGCTGCCGGCCGGCAGTCGGCTGCATGCGACCCCCGCATTCGCCCCACCGGTCGACGACGCGCGGCGGTACCGGATCGTCGACGCGCTCGACGCGGTTGCCGCAGACGCCGGTCGCAGCGTGCCCCAGATCGCGCTGAACGGCCCGCTGCAGCGCCCCGGGGTCTCGACGGCGCGGCTGGGCGCGCGCAACGAGGCGCAACTGCGCGAGAACCTGGGCGCAGCCGGCTGGTCGCTGGCCCCGATGCACATCGCCCGGCTGGACGCCGCGAGCGCGATGCCGGCGCCCTAACCCTACTACCCTTACTGGAACGGGCAGTTCGCCGAGCGCAGCCCGGCGCCAGTCCCCGCCCCCGATCAGGAGAGTCCCGCATGAAAGCCATCGCCACCACCCGTCCGCTGCCGACCGACGATCCGCACGCGCTGGTCGAACTCGACCTCGAGCTGCCAGCGCCCGGCCCGCAGGACCTGCGCGTGCGCATCGAAGCAGTTGCGGCCAATCCGGTCGACACCAAGCTGCGTCGGGCCCCGCTGCCGGAAGGTGCACCGCATCGCGTGCTGGGCTACGACGCGGCCGGCGTGGTCGAGGCGATCGGCGATCAGGTGACCGGATTCTCGATCGGCGACGCGGTCTATTACGCCGGCGATGTCACCCGACCGGGCAGCAACGCGCAGTTCCAAGTGGTCGATGCGCGGCTGGTGGCGCGCAAGCCCGGCACGCTGGACTTCGCGCAGGCCGCAGCCCTGCCGCTGACCGCGATCACCGCCTGGGAGCTGCTGTTCGAACGCATGCCCTATGCATTCGAAGACGGCGGCGCCGGCAGGACGCTGCTGGTGATCGCCGGCGCCGGCGGCGTGGGTTCGATCGCGATCCAGCTGGCCAAGTTGGCCGGTTTCACCGTGATCGCCACGGCCTCGCGCGAGGACAGCATCGCCTGGTGCCGGGACCTCGGCGCCGACCACGTGATCGATCACCGCCAGCCGCTGGCGCCGCAGTTGCAGGCGCTCGGCCACACCCAGGTCGACGCGGCGCTCAACCTCGCCGATACCGATCGCTACTGGGATGCGTTGGGCGAGCTGCTTGCGCCGCAGGGGCACGTCGGCCTGATCGTCGAACCGGCCGGTGCGCTGAAGATCGGCGATCCCTACAAGGCCAAGTGCATCGGCATCCATTGGGAATTCATGTTCGCGCGGCCGCGCTTTGGCACCGCCGACATGGATGCGCACGGGCGCATCCTGGCGCGCGTCGCCGCGCTCGTCGATGCTGGCCGACTGCGCGGCACGCTCGGTCGCACGCTCTCGCCGATCGGTGCCGACACGTTGCGCGAAGCGCACCGGCTGCTCGAGTCGGGCGCGACCATCGGCAAGGTCGCCGTCGCCGGCTGGCGCTGATCGCAGGCCTCGCGCCACGCCGCAGGCGCCAGTGACCGGCCTGCCTTGTCCGGCCTGCTCGGCGTGCAACCGAGACGCCACGGCGCTTGCGCCGCGGCGCCGGTCGCGGCACCCTGCGGCATCCATACGCCAGCGTATCCATGTCATGCCGCCAGTCATGGGCCAGCCCGCCGACCCCACGCTCTATCCGCACCTGCTCGCCCCGCTCGACCTGGGCTTCACGACGCTGCGCAACCGGGTGCTGATGGGCTCGATGCACACCGGGCTGGAGGATCGCGCCGCCGACTTCCCGAAGCTGGCGCGCTACTTCGCCGAGCGTGCCGAGGGCGGCGTGGCGCTGATCGTCACCGGCGGCTTCTCGCCCGACATCCCCGGCTGGCTCAAGCCGTTCGGCGGCAAGCTGTCGTGGCGATGGGAAACGCGGCGCCATCGCCCGGTCACCGACGCGGTGCACGCCCATGACGCGAAGATCTGCCTGCAGCTGCTGCATGCCGGCCGCTACGCCTACCACCCGCTGCAGGTCGCGCCGAGCCGCCTGAAAGCCCCGATCAACCCCTTCACGCCCCGGGCGCTGAGCGCACGCGGGGTCGAACGCACGATCGATGCCTACGCCCACGCCGCCAAGCTCGCGCGCGAGGCCGGCTACGACGGCGTCGAGATCATGGGCAGCGAGGGCTACCTGATCAACCAGTTCCTGAGCGCACGCACCAATCGCCGCCGGGACCGTTGGGGCGGCGATGTGCTGCAGCGCATGCGCTTTGCGACCGAGATCGTGCGCCGCGTGCGCGAGGCCGCCGGGCACGACTTCATCCTGATCTACCGCCTGTCGATGCTCGAACTGGTACCCGAGGGGTCGGGCTGGGACGAGATCGTGCAGCAGGCCCGCGCGATCGAGGCTGCCGGGGCAACGCTGCTCAACACCGGGATCGGCTGGCACGAGGCACGGGTGCCGACGATCGCCACCTCGGTCCCGCGCGCGGCCTTCGCCGGGGTGACCGCCAAGCTGCGCCCGCATGTGAAGCTGCCGCTGGTCGCGACCAACCGCATCAACATGCCCGATGTCGCCGAGCGCGTGCTCGCGGCCGGCGGCGCGGACATGGTCTCGATGGCACGGCCGCTGCTGGCCGATCCGCACTGGGTCGCCAAGGCGCGCGCCGGCACGCCCGCACGCATCAATACCTGCATCGCCTGCAATCAGGCCTGCCTGGACCACGTATTCGCGAACCGCACCGCCAGTTGCCTGGTCAATCCGCGGGCGTGCGCGGAGACCGAGCTCAACTACGTCCCGGCGGCCGCGCCGCTGCGCATTGCGGTAGTCGGCGCCGGCCCGGCCGGGCTGGCCTGCGCGACCGTCGCCGCCCAGCGCGGCCATCGCGTGGCGCTGTTCGATGCGGCCGAGGCGATCGGCGGCCAGTTCAACCTGGCACGGCGCATTCCCGGCAAGGAGGAGTTCAACGAGACGCTGCGCTACTTCGGCCAGCGCATCGCCGAGACCGGGGTCGACCTGCGGCTCTCGACCCCGGTGACGGCGAGCGACCTCGCCGGCTTCGATGTCGTCGTGCTCGCGACCGGCGTACGCCCGCGCGCGATCGACATCCCCGGACACGACCATCCCAAGGTCGTCGGCTATGTCGACGTGCTCGAAGGTCGGGTCGTGCCGGGCGCGCGGGTGGCGATCATCGGCGCTGGTGGCATCGGCTTCGATGTCGGCGAGTTCCTGGTCGAGGGCAACGGCACGCCGCCCAGCCTCGATCCGGCGGCGTGGATGCGCGAATGGGGCGTGGACCCGAGCTTCGAGCAACCAGGCGGGCTGGTCCCGGCCGCGCCGTCGCCGCCGGCGCGCGACGTCTGGTTGCTGCAGCGCAGTCCTGGCCGCCCGGGCGCCCGACTCGGCAAGACCACCGGCTGGATCCACCGCAGTACGCTCAAGGCCAAGGGCGTGCGGATGCTGGGCGACGTCGCGTATCTGGGCGTCGATGACGACGGCCTGCGCATCCGGGTGGACGGCACCGAGCAGTTGCTGCCGGTCGACCACGTGGTGGTGTGCGCGGGCCAGGAGCCGCGACGGGACCTGCTCGACGCGCTGCAGGCGGCCGGCCGTGTCGTGCACCTGGTGGGCGGCGCGGACGTGGCCGCCGAGCTCGACGCCAAGCGCGCGATCGCCCAGGCGAGCGCGTTGGCAGCGCGTCTGTAGCGGCCCTTGGTGCGCGGGGCGGCGACATGCGCCCTCGACGCCTCCCAATCGCCGATGCTCGACTGCGCGGTGGGTGGTTGCTGCGGGATGGGCACCCGTGGGCGGACTGAACGCGGGCCTGTTCCGCACGACGCCCCCTTGACGAACCTGAACGAAAGTTCAGGAATATGGATCGCAAGCGATACCGCTTCCGGCGGCGCTTGACGCTGAATACGGCCCCGTTTCCGCCCTGGCCAGCCACAGATCGGCGATCGGCACCAGTGCCGCGTATTCACGTTCGATTCGAAAAACCACCGATACCGTGCCGCCAACTCGTTCCGCCCGCCTTGGCGGAACACCGGCCCGGCCGCGATCCCGCGGTTCGGAGCCCGGGCGAAAGCGCCATAGAGTCGCCGCCCTCCCCAAGACGCCATGCCGACGTCGCCGCCGCTCCTGCCTTCGGGCATCAGACGGCGCGACACGGCGCAACGGAGCAAGGAGTCAACGATGAAACTGGAATGGGTGATGTGGCTGGCCTCCGTGCTGCCACCGCCGGCCGCCGATTCGCTCTGTCTGAGCACGACGGTCTATCTCGAAGCCCGCGACCAGTCGGTCCGCGGACAGGAAGCCGTCGCCGAAGTCGCACTGCGCCGCCAGGAAAGCGGGCTGTGGGGCGAGTCGATGTGCGAGGTCGTCACCGCGCGCAAGCAGTTCGCACCGACCATCCTCTCGCCCCAGACCCGGCTGGCGAACACCAGCGCGTGGACCCGTGCGGTCAACGTCGCCCTCGCCTCGGAGCGCAACTGGTCGCTGCCGCGCGCCGAGCGCCGCGAGATCGTGCCCGGTGCGAGCCATTTCATGGCGCACGGCATCGCCGCCCCGGCATGGCGCCACGCGCCGCCGGTGGCGACGATCGGCGACCACACGTTCCTGCGCGTGCAGCGGCTGCGTCCCCAGCCTGCCGCTCCCGTGACGACGACCGCACGCGGCTGAGGTGTTCGGCAGCTCGCGCCGGGCGCATGATGGCCGCCCGTCCCGAGTCCGGAGGCTGCATGCTCACGCTCTACACCAAGCCCGGCGCCTGTTCGCTGGCCGACCACATCGCGCTGCGCTGGATCGGTGCACCGTTCGAGGTACGTGTCGTCGACGCGACGACAATGAAAGCGCCGCCGTTCCTGGCGCTCAATCCCGCCGGTGCGGTCCCGGTGCTGGTCGACGGCGACTGGGCGCTGACCCAGAACGCGGCGATCCTGAACTATCTGGCCGACCGCTTTCCGCAAGCCGGGCTCGGTGGAGATGGCACGCCAGAAGGCCGGGCCGAGGTCAATCGCTGGCTCGGGCTGCTCAATGCCGACCTGCATCCTGCGTTCCACCCGCTGTTCGGCAGTACCAAGTACCTCGAAGATCCCGACGCGATCGACCGCACGCGCAAGCAGGCCATGGGGAAGGTCCGCGGCCTGTATGAACGCCTCGACGCGCAGCTGGCAGGCCGCGACTTCCTCGTCGGCGCCCGCTCGATCGCCGACCCCTACCTGTTCGTGACCCTGCAGTGGGCCAAGCGCCTGAAACTGGACCTGGGCGGCCTCGACCATCTGCACGCTTTCGATGCGCGGATGCTGGCCGATCCGGGCGTGCGCGCAGCGATGGCAGCCGAAGGCATCCTGTAGCCCCCGGCACGGCGCTGCCCGGCCTCAGCCGGGCAGCGTGTCGGCAGGCACGCGGACCGCGCCTTCCATCAGCACGCGCGCCGAGCGCGACATGATCGCCCGGGCCACCGTCCAGCGGCCGTCGACCTGCACCGCTTCGGCACCGACCCGCAGCGTGCCCGACGGATGTCCGAAGCGCACCGACGTGCGCGCCCCGCCGCCGGCCGCGTCGCTGACCAGCGTGCCGGGAATCGCGGCCGCCGTGGCGATGGCGACGGCGGCCGTGCCCATCATCGCGTGATGCAGCTTGCCCATCGACAGCGCGCGCACCAGCAGGTCGATGTCCCCCGTGGCGATCGCCTTGCCGCTCGACACCACGTGATCGTGCGGCGGCGCCACGAATGCGACCTTCGGCGTGTGCTGGCGCTTGGACGCCTCGGCGAGATCGCCGATGAGCCCCATGCGCAGCGCGCCGTGCGCGCGGATCGTCTCGAACCTCGCCAGCGCCTTCGCATCGCCGTTGATCGCGTCCTGCAGTTCGCTGCCGGTGTAGCCGATCGCCGCGGCGTCGATGAAGATCGTCGGGATACCGGCATTGATCATCGTCGCGCGCAGCGTCCCGACACCTGGCACTTCGAGGTCGTCGACGAGATGGCCGGTCGGGAACATCGCACCGCCGCCCTCGCCTTCGTCGGCAGGATCGACGAACTCCAGCACGATCTCCGCGGACGGGAACGTCACCCCGTCGAGTTCGAAATCGCCGGTCTCCTGCACCTGGCCCCCTGCCACCGGCACGTGGACCACGATGGTCTTGCCGATGTTGGCCTGCCACACGCGCACCGCGACGGTACCGTCCTCGGGGATGCGCGCAGGATCGACGAAGCCGTTGGCGATCGCGAACGGACCGACCGCCGTGCTCAGATTGCCGCAGTTGCCGCTCCAGTCGACGAACGCAGTGTCGATCGCCACCTGGCCGTACAGATAGTCGACGTCGTGACCGGGCTGCGTGGACTTGGCGATGATCACGCACTTGCTGGTCGACGACGTGGCGCCGCCCATGCCGTCGGTGTGCTTGGCATACGGATCGGGAGACCCGATCACGCGCATCAGCAGCGCATCGCGCGCCGCGCCCGGCACCTGCGCCGCGGCCGGCAGGTCCTGGAGCCGGAAGAACACGCCCTTGGACGTGCCGCCGCGCATGTAGGTGGCGGGAATGCGGAGTTGCGGGGCGTCGGTCATGTCATTCACTCGCTCTGCTTCTGTTGCCTCTCCCGCTCACGGGAAAGGAATCGGATTGCGCTTGTCTCCCCTCTCTCCTTGTGGGAGAGGAGCCGGGGGAGAGGGGGGGCTTCCCGCACCGCATTCCAAATCGCTTCGAACACCGACTCGGACGCTTGAGGATGTCGTCATTCCAGAAGCGCAGCACCTGGAAGCCCTGCTCATTCAACCACGCGTCGCGAACTGCGTCTTTCGGTGATTCGACGTGCTGTCCGCCATCGGCCTCGATGATCGGACGCGCACCGAAATGCACGAAGTCGACAACGTAAGGACCGATCGGCTGCTGGCGTCTGACCTTCTGTCCATCGAATCGGTGGGCGCGCAGATGACGCCAGAGCACGAGCTCGGCTCCGGTCATGTTTCGACGCAGCGTCTTGGCAAATGCGCGTTGATCCACTCCCCCGCTCCCCAACCCCTCTACCCCGGCGGGCACGTAGTCCCGCCAGGGGAGAGGGGCTCAGATCATGCGACCTTTGACGACTCCAAGAAATCCTGCGCGAAGCGCTGCAGCACGCCGCCGGCCTCGTAGATCGAGACTTCTTCGGCGGTGTCGAGACGACAGATCACCGGGACCGCGAGCTGCGTGCCGTCCTTGCGGTGGATCGCCAGGGTCAGCATCGCGCGCGGGGTGCGCTCGCCGATCACATCGAAGGTCTCGGTGCCATCGATGCCCAGCGTCAGGCGCGTGGTCCCGGGCTCGAATTCCAATGGCAGCACGCCCATGCCGATCAGGTTGGTGCGGTGGATGCGCTCGAAGCCTTCGGCCACGATCGCCTCCACACCGGCCAGGCGGACGCCCTTGGCGGCCCAGTCGCGCGAGCTGCCCTGGCCGTAGTCGGCGCCGGCCACGATGATCAGCGGCTGGCGCCGCGCCATGTAGGTCTCGATCGCCTCCCACATGCGCACGACCTGGCCCTCGGGTTCGATCCGCGCCAGCGAGCCCTGCTTGACCTGGCCATCGACGACGGCCATCTCGTTGACCAGCTTGGGATTGGCGAAGGTCGCCCGCTGCGCGGTCAGGTGATCGCCGCGGTGGGTGGCGTAGGAATTGAAGTCCTCCTCCGGCACGCCCATCTTCGCCAGGTACTCGCCGGCCGCACTGCTGGCCAGGATGGCGTTGGACGGCGACAGGTGATCGGTGGTGATGTTGTCGCCCAGGACCGCCAACGGACGCATGCCGCGCAGCGTACGCTCGCCGGCCAATGCGCCTTCCCAGTACGGCGGGCGCCGGATGTAGGTGCTCATCGGCCGCCAGTCGTACAGCGGCGCGACGCGCTCGCCGGTATCGACGTGCAGCTTGAACATCGGGCCGTAGACGCTGCGGAACTGCTCGGGCTTGACGCTGGCCTTGACCACCGCGTCGATCTCCGCATCACAGGGCCAGATGTCCTTGAGCGTGACCGCGTTGCCGTCGGCATCGATCCCCAGCACGTCCTGTTCGATGTCGAAGCGCACTGTACCGGCGATCGCATAGGCGATCACCAACGGCGGCGAGGCCAGGAACGCCTGCTTGGCGTAGGGATGGATGCGGCCGTCGAAGTTGCGGTTGCCGCTGAGCACCGCAGTGGCGTAGAGGTCGCGGTCGATGATCTCCTGCTGGATCGCCGGGTCCAGCGCGCCGCTCATGCCGTTGCAGGTGGTGCAGGCGAACGCGACGATGCCAAAGCCCAGTTGCTCGAGTTCGGGCAGCAGGCCACTCTCGCGCAGATACAGCTCGACCGCCTTCGACCCGGGCGCCAGCGACGTCTTGACCCACGGCTTGCGCAGCAGACCGCGCGCGTTCGCGTTGCGCGCCAGCAGGCCGGCGGCGATCACGTTGCGCGGGTTGGAGGTGTTGGTGCAACTGGTGATCGCGGCGATGATCACCGCGCCATCGGGCATCGTGCCGTCGGAGGGCATCTCCCACGCGCCGGCGATGCCGCTGGCGACGAGGTCGCGGGTCGCGACCCGTTTGTGCGGATTCGAAGGGCCGGCCATGTTGCGCACGACGCTCGACAGGTCGAAGTGCAGCGTGCGCTCGTACTGCGCGCCGTCGAGCGCATCGGCCCACAGGCCAGCTGCCTTGGCATAGGTCTCCACCAACTGCACCTGGGCGTCGTCGCGGCCGGTCAGGCGCAGATAGTCGAGCGTGTTGTCATCGATGAAGAACATCGCCGCGGTTGCGCCGTACTCGGGCGCCATGTTGGAGATCGTCGCGCGATCGCCGATGGTCAATGCGGCCGCGCCCGGGCCGCGGAACTCCAGATACGCGCCGACCACCTTCGACTTGCGCAGGAACTCGGTCAGCGCCAGCACCACGTCGGTCGCGGTGATGCCCGGACCGGGCCGACCCGCCAGCTCCACGCCGACGATCTCGGGCGTGCGCATCCACGACGCGCGCCCGAGCATCACGTTCTCCGCCTCCAGGCCGCCGACACCGATCGCGATGACTCCCAGCGCGTCGACATGCGGGGTGTGGCTGTCGGTGCCGACACAGGTGTCGGGAAACGCGACGCCGCGCCCCTGGACGGCCTGTTGGGTGTAGATCACCGGCGACATCTTCTCCAGGTTGATCTGGTGCATGATCCCGTTGCCCGGTGGGATCACCTCGACGTTGCGGAACGCGCGCTTGGTCCAGTCGATGAAGTCGAAGCGGTCGGCATTGCGCCGATCCTCGATCGCCCGGTTCTTGGCGAATGCATCGGGATCGGAGCCGCCGCACTCCACTGCCAGCGAATGGTCGACGATCAGCTGCACCGGCACCACCGGATTGACCTTGGCCGGGTCGCCGCCCTGCTCGGCGATCGCATCGCGCAGACCGGCCAGGTCCACCAGCGCGGTCTGGCCGAGGATGTCGTGACAGACCACGCGCGCCGGATACCACGGGAAGTCGAGATCGCGACGCAGCTCGATCAGCTGCCGCAGCGCATCGTCGAGCAGCGCCGGATCGCAGCGCCGTACGAGGTTCTCGGCGTGCACGCGCGCGGTGTAGGACATGCGATCGAAGGCGCCGGGGACGAGCGCTTCAACGGCGGCGCGCGCGTCGAACCAGTCGAGATCGGTACCGGGAAGGGGCTTGCGGTGCTGGCTGTTCATGGCTGGCTTGAGGACTTCTCGAAAGAACGGACGCGTCGGTCCCCACAGGCGCGGGGAGCGACGCAGCGTGGGCTCAACTGCGCTCGGCGAGCGGCACGAACGGCTGGTCCTCCGGACCGGTGTAGTGCGCGCTGGGACGGATGATCTTGCCGTCGATGCGCTGTTCGATGACGTGCGCACTCCAGCCGGCGGTGCGGGCGATGACGAACAGCGGGGTGAACATCGCCGTCGGCACGCCCATCATGTGGTAGCTCACCGCGCTGAACCAGTCGAGGTTGGGGAACATCTTCTTGATGTCCCACATCACCGTCTCCAGGCGCTCGGCGATGTCGTACATCTTGCGGCTGCCGACCTCGTCGGACAGTTCCCGCGCGACGTCCTTGATGACCACGTTGCGCGGATCGCTGACGGTGTAGACCGGGTGGCCGAAGCCGATGATCACTTCCTTCTTCTCCACGCGCGCGCGGATGTCGGCCTCGGCCTCGTCGGGCGTGTCGTAGCGCTTCTGCACTTCGAAGGCGACTTCGTTGGCACCGCCGTGCTTGGGACCGCGCAGCGCGCCGATGCCGCCGGCGATACACGAATACAGGTCGCTGCCGGTGCCTGCGATCACGCGGCTGGCGAACGTCGAGGCATTGAACTCGTGCTCGGCGTAGAGGATCAGCGAGGTGTGCATCGCCCGGACCCACGACTCGCGCGGCGGGACGCCGTGCAGCAGATGCAGGAAATGCCCGCCGATCGAGTCGTCGTCGGTCTCCACGTCGATGACCCGGCCGTTGTGGCTCCAGTGGTACCAGTACAGCAGCATCGAGCCGAGGCTGGCCATCAGCTTGTCGGCGATGTCGCGCGCGCCCGGATGGTTGTGGTCTGCCGATTCGGGCAGCACGCAACCGAGCACCGACACGCCGGTGCGCATGACATCCATCGGATGCGCGGAGGGCGGCAGCTCTTCCAGCGCCGCCTTGACCGCCGCCGGCAGGCCGCGCAGCGACTTGAGCTTGGCCTTGTAGCCGCGCAGCTCGGCCTCGTTGGGCAGCTTGCCGTGGACCAGCAGATAGGCGATCTCTTCGAACTCGCTGGTGCGCGCGAGATCGAGGATGTCGTAGCCGCGGTAGTGCAGGTCGTTGCCGCTGCGGCCGACGGTGCACAGCGCGGTATTGCCGGCGGCCGTGCCGCTCAACGCGACGGACTTCTTCGGCTTGAAGCCGGGGGCGGTGGTGGCAGTGGTCTCGCTCATCTGGGATCTCCGGTGAATGCCTGGATGGAGTCGCGTGGAACCTGTTCAAAGTCCGTCGCGAGCGCAGGCGGGTGGCGCGTGGCGGGGCGCAGGAAGCGCAGCGTACGAGCGGTACGTGCGCATTCCGAGCACCGTACGCGCGCCAGCCGGCAAGCGCAGCAGGACATTGGGCAGGTACCTACTTATTTGCCGCGAACAGCGCGTCGAGCCTTTGTTCGAAGGCGTGGTAACCGATGCGCTCGTAAAGCTCCTCGCGGGTCTGCATCGCATCGACGACATTCTGCTGGTGGCCATCACGGCGCACGGCGGTATAGACCAGCTCGGCCGCCTTGTTGGCGGCGCGGAACGCCGACAGCGGGAACAACTGGATCGCCACCCCCGCCGATGCCAACTCGTCGCGGGTGAACAGCGGCGTCTTGCCGAACTCGGTGATATTGGCCAGCACCGGCACCTGCACCGCATCGACGAACCGGCGGTAGGTGTCGAGGTCATAGGCCGCCTCGGCGAAGATGCCATCGGCGCCAGCCTCCACGCAGGCGATTGCGCGTTCGATCGCGGCATCCACGCCGTCGACCTGGATCGCATCGGTGCGCGCGATCAGGAAGAAATCGGGATCGGTCTTGGCATCGGCCGCCGCCTTGACCCGATCGACCATTTCGCCCTGCGACACGATCTCCTTGCCCGGCCGATGGCCGCAGCGCTTGGCGCCCACCTGGTCCTCGATATGGCAGGCCGCAGCGCCAGCCTTGATCAGCGACTTGACCGTGCGCTCGATGTTGAAGGCGCTCGGCCCGAACCCGGTGTCGATGTCGACGAGCAACGGCAGATCGCAGACGTCGGTGATCCGGCGCACGTCGATCAGCACGTCCTCGAGCGTGTTGATGCCCAGGTCCGGCAGTCCCAGCGAACCGGCGGCGACGCCGCCGCCCGACAGATAGATCGCCTGGAACCCGGCGCGCTGGGCGAGCAGCGCATGGTTGGCGTTGATCGCGCCGATCACCTGCAACGGCGACTCGGCGGCGAGGGCGGCGCGGAACCGGGCGCCAGCGGACAGGGTGCTCATCGATGCGACTCCGGGACTGCGGTGTACCGCGGTGACGCGCAATGTGTCACTGTACGAATGGTTGATCAATCTTGATCGAATCAATCAATACATCGGAATTTACAGTGAATGCGAACGATGGCGATCTGATGTCCGCCGCCGAGGCCTGCGCGGCACTCGGCATCAGCACCGCGACCCTGTACGCCTACGTCAGCCGCGGCCTGCTGGAATCGCGTCCGGGGCCGGACCATCGCAGCCGCGTCTATCTGCGCCAGGACGTGGAGCGCCTGCGCCAGCGCAAGCGCGCCGGGCGCGGCGCGGCCCGCGGCGCGGCGCAGAGCCTCGACCGCGGCCTGCCGGTCATGGAGACGCGGATCTCGCTGATCCGGCCCGACAGCCCCTACTACCGGGGGCGCTCGGCGGTGGCGATGGTCGAGGCCGGGGCGACGCTCGAGGACACGGCGCGGCTGCTGTGGGACTGCGGCGACAGCGACCCGTTCGATGCCGCCGTCGACCCCTGGCCGGCGCGGGTCGCGACGATCGCCGGCGATGCCACCCTGCCGCCGATCGAACGCGCGATGGCGGTCCTGCCACTGCTCGCGCCCGACCTGCGCCACTCCCTGAGCGCCGCGCCGGCCGCCAAACGTGGCATCGCGGCGACGCTGCTGCGACAGAACGCGGCGCTGCTGGTCGCAGGCCAGCCCGATGCGCAGCCCGTCCACGTGGTGCTCGCCGAGGCCTGGCGCCCGGGCGATGCGGCCTTCGCGGATCTGGTCCGGACCGCCCTGGTGCTGTGCGCAGATCACGAACTCAACGTCTCGGCCTTCGCCGCGCGCGTGGTCGCGTCCACCGGCGCGCACCTGCACGCGACGGTCTGCGCGGGTCTGGCCGCCCTGTCGGGACCGCGCCATGGCGGCGCGACCGCGCGTGCGCATGCGCTGATCCGGGAAGCCTGCGATGCGCCCTCGCCCGCCGGCTACATCGCCGAGCGCTGGCAGCGCGGCGACGACCTGCCCGGCTTCCACCACGTGCTCTATCCCGAGGGCGACCCGCGCGCGGCGCATGTGCTGGCGCGACTGCGCGCCACGCTCGGCGACACGCCGCGGATGCGTCAGGTCGAGACCGTCATCGCCGCGGCCGCCGAGACCAGCGGCCGACCGCCCAATATCGACGGCATGCTGGCGGCGATCTGCTTCGTCCACGACCTGCCGGCGACGCCGGCGCTGGCGATGTTCGCGGCCGGGCGGCTATCGGGCTGGCTGGCGCACGCGCTGGAACAGCAGGCGCTGGGCCGGCTGATCCGGCCCCGCGCGCGCTACACCGGCGTCGAGCCGGAGTGAGCGCGCGGCAGCCGGGGCTGGCCCCGGCCGCGCGCCACGGGTCGCGTCGACGTCAACGCAAGGGCGCGGCCACGCTTATCCGGCATCGGCGCCGCGCGCGAGCACCCGGCGCACCTCCTCCAGCGCGTTCGGGTCGTCCAGCGTCGACAGGTCGCCGGGGTCGCGTGATTCGGCCAGGGCCTGCAACGAGCGCCGCAGCAGCTTGCCCGAACGCGTCTTCGGCAGCGCACCGACCACGTACACCCGTGCGGGCCGCGCCACCGCGCCGAGCTGATCGGCGACCGTGCGCATCATCTCTCCGGCGGTGGCATGCTGGGCCTGGGGGTCGGACGCGGCCTGCTTGAGCGTCGCGAACACGATCGGCACCTGCCCCTTGATCTCGTCGGCCACGCCGATCACCGCAGCCTCGGCGACGGCCGGATGGCTGGCCACCGACTCCTCGATCTCGCGCGCGCCCAGGCGATGGCCGGCGACGTTGATGACGTCGTCGGTGCGCCCGAGGATGAAGGTGTAGCCGTCCTCGTCCTGGATCGCCCAGTCCAACGAGCTGTAGACCAGCGCCTTGAAGTGCGAGAAGTAGCTCGACAAAAACCGCGCATCGTCGTTCCACACCGTGGTCATGCAGCCCGGCGGCAACGGCGGCTGGATCACCAGCACGCCCTTGGTGCCCGGCGGCACGCGCTCGCCGGTCGCCTCGTCGATCACGCGCAGGTCGTAGCCCGGTGTCGGCAGTCCGGGCGAGCCGAATTTCACCGGCTTCAGCTCGACCCCGGGCATCAGCGCCAGAACCGGCCAACCAGTCTCGGTCTGCCAGTAGTTGTCGATGATCGTCGTGTCGCCCAGGCCCGCGTTGATCCAGGTCGCGGTCGGCTCGTCGAGCGGCTCGCCGGCCAGAAACAGATACCGCAGCGCCGACAGGTCGTACTGGCGCAGGAACTTCGGATCCTGCTTTTTCAGCACGCGGATCGCGGTCGGCGAGGAGAACATCGTGCGCACGCCATAGTCGGCGCAGATCTTCCACCAGATGCCGGCATCGGGTGCCGTCGGCAGGCCTTCGTAGAGGATCGCGGTGGCACCTGCGATCAGCGGGCCATAGACGTTGTAGGAGTGGCCGACCGCCCAGCCGACGTCGGAGGTCGAGAACATCGCCTGGCCCGGACGCACGTCGTAGATCGCCCACATCGACAGCGCCATCGCAACCGCGTAGCCGCCGACGTCGCGCTGCACGCCCTTGGGCTTGCCGGTCGTGCCCGAGGTGTAGAGCAGGTAACTGGGTTCGTTGGACTCCAGCCATTCGACCGGCACGTCGCTGCCGGCATGCGCGGCGCGCAGCGTGGCGTAGTCGACGTCGCGTCCCTCGACCCGCGCCCCGCCGGGCGCAAGCCCGCGGTCGACGATCAGCACGCGCGGCGGCGGCGAGGTCGCTTGCGCCAGCGCCGCATCCACCAATGGCTTGTAGGGGATGACCTTGCCACCACGGCTGCCGGCATCGGCCGCGATCAGCAGCGCGGGCTTGGCGTCGTCGATGCGCAGCGCCAGGTTGTGCGCGGCGAAGCCGCCGAAGACCACCGAATGCACCGCGCCGATCCGCGCGCAGGCGAGCATCGCGAACACCGCCTCGGCCATGTTGGGCATGTAGATCACCACGCGGTCGCCGCGCCCGACGCCGAGTGCGACCAGGACCGCGGCGAAGTCGACGACCTCGCGGTGCAGCTGGCGGTAGGTGAGCTCGCGCGTTTGCCCCGTTTCGCTCGAGATCGCGACCAGCGCGAGGCGGTCGCCGCCGGTCTCGAGATGGCGGTCGACCGCGTTGTAGCAGAGATTGGTCAGGCCACCGACGAACCACTTGCGAAACGGCGGCTTGGAATCGTCGAGGATTCGCTCGGGCGCCTTGTGCCAGTGGATCGCCTGCGCCTGCTCGCCCCAGAACCCTTCAGGATCTTCGATGGAGCGGCGATGGAACTCGTCGTAACGCATGGCCCTGCCTTCGGATGGGAGGAGCCTGAAGGCTAGTCCGTGCGGTGCACCGACCGCGCTACGACGTTGGTCTAGTACGCGCGCGCATCAGGGCCTGGCGGCCGTCTGGCTCGCGCTGCGGCGGAGACGACAAGGCCGGCCCGAGGGCCGGCCTTGCGAGGCGAACGCGGTGCCGGTCAGCCCAGCAAGTGCGCAACGCCCGAACGCTCTTCCTCGAGCTCGGCCAGGGTCTTGTCGATGGCCTTCTGGCTGAAGTCGTCGATCGGCAGGTCGCGAACGATCGTGTACGCGCCGTTCTCGGTGGTCACCGGGAAGCCGAAGATCACGCCCTCGGGGATGCCGTACGAGCCGTCCGACGGGATGCCCATCGTGGTCCACTTGCCGTTCGAGCCGAGCACCCAGTCGCGCACGTGGTCGATGGCGGCATTGGCGGCCGACGCGGCCGACGACAGGCCACGCGCCTCGATGATCGCCGCGCCGCGCTTGCCGACCTGCGGGATGAAGGTGTCGGCGTTCCAGGCATCGTCGCCGATCTTGTCCTTCAGCGAGGCGCCGCCGACGGTCGCGAAGCGGTAGTCGGGGTACATGGTCGGGCTGTGGTTGCCCCAGACGATCAGCTTCTCGATCTCGCCCACGGCCACGCCGGCCTTGGTGGCGAGCTGGCTCAGCGCGCGGTTGTGGTCCAGGCGCAGCATCGCGGTGAAGTTCTTGGCCGGCAGGTCGGGGGCGGACTTCATCGCGATATAGGCGTTGGTGTTGGCCGGGTTGCCGACGACCAGCACCTTGACGTCGCGCGAGGCGACCTTGTTCAGCGCGGCGCCCTGCGCGGTGAAGATCTTGGCGTTTTCCAGCAGCAGGTCCTTGCGCTCCATGCCCGGGCCGCGCGGACGCGCACCGACCAGCAGCGCGATGTCGGCGTCCTTGAACGCGACCTCCGGATCGTCGGTCCCGACGGTACCGGCCAGCAGCGGGAACGCGCAGTCCTCCAGCTCCATGATCACGCCCTTGAGCGCGGCCTGCGCCTTGTCGATCGGCAGTTCGAGCAGCTGCAGGATCACCGGCTGGTCCTTGCCCAGCATCTCGCCGGAGGCGATCCGGAACAGCAGCGCATAGCCGATCTGGCCGGCGGCGCCGGTCACGGCAACACGGACGGGCTTCTTCATCGTCATTCCTCTCGTATCAAATCGAACGGTCACGTGGGTGGGGACGAACCGGGCGGCGGCGCCGTCGGCTCAGGTCAATTCCGCGAAGAACTCGCGGATGCGGGTCAGCCCGGGCACCAGTTGCGCCTCCGGGCAGGTATAGCTGATACGCAACGCCCGCGGCTCGCCGAAGGCCGAGCCGGGCACGCAGGCCACGCCCTTGGCCTGGAGCAGCGCATTGCACAGGTCGACATCGTTCTCGATGCGCAGGCCGTCATGCGACTTGCCGAACGCGACACTGACATCGGGAAACACGTAGAACGCCCCGGCAGGCTTGGGGCATACGACGCCCGGAATCTGCGCCAGCGCGGCCATCACCACGTCGCGGCGCGCCTGGAATTCGGCGCACTTGGCCGTCGGCACATCCTGAGGGCCGGACAGCGCGGCGACCGCGGCCGCGGTCACGACCTCCGGCACGTTGGTGATGTGGTTGGAGTTCATCGTCGCAAAGGCGGTCGCCACGCGCTCGGGGCCGGCCAGCAGGCCGACGCGCCAGCCCGGCATGCCGTAGGTCTTGGACAACGAATCGACGAAGATCGTGCGCTCGCGCAACTCGGGACGGGCCTGCACGAAGTGGTGATAGCCGATACCGTCGAACACCATCGCGTTGTAGATGTCGTCGGTGACGATCCAGGTGTCGGGATGGCGTGCGAGCACGTCCGCCAGCGCGGCGATCTCGGCCTGGCTGTAGACCAAGCCGGTCGGATTGGATGGGTTGTTGAACAGGAAGACCTTGGGCCGCTGCGCCAGCGCGGCGTCGAGCTGGGCCGGGGTCAGCTTGTAGTCCTGCTCCGGCGGGCACGGCAGCAGCCGGATATCGGCGCCGACGATCTGCGCGATGTCGAGATAGGTCGTCCAGTACGGCGTGGCGAACGCGAAACCATCGCCTTCGTCCAGCAGCACTTCGGCCAGCGTGTAGAGGATGTGCTTGGCGCCGATGCCGCTGGCGCAATGGGCGCGCGTATAGCCCGGCAGGCCGATCCGGTCGAGGTGGCCGATGAAGGCGTCGAGCAGCGCATCGCCGCCGCGGTTGCTGCCGTACTGGCCGCTGTCGCGGTCGAGCGCGTCGCGCGCGGCGGCGTAGACGTGCGGGCCGGGCAGGAAGTTCGGCACGCCGATCGAGAAACTGATGATGTCCCGTCCCTCGGCCTTCAGACGCTTGGCCTTCTCGGCGACCTGCATGATGGCGCTGGGCTTGGCGCGACCGGTGCGCGCAGCGAGCTGGAGCATCGCACAACCTCGTTCGGGGAGGGCTGGCCGGCGGCTGGAGAGCGGTTTTTCCGGCGCGAAATGGTATCACGGCGCCCCGTCCCGGCCGCGCCACGTCGCCGCCCTGACCACGGCGCGCGGGCGTCGGGAGGGAGACTGTTGGCGCCTACAGGTAGTCCAGCACGTCGCCCAGGTCGTAGTTCTCGTCGAAGTAGGCCTGCCACGTCGCATAGACCTCGCGCAGGCAGGCCGGCGTGGTGCAAGCGTCGAGTTGCTGGACCACCACCGCCGCGGTGCGGTCGCCGTCGGGGTAGCGCGCCGACAGTTCGACCAGTTGCGCATGCAGGTTGCGGTCGAGCGCGGCGAATTCGTCGTGGTTGCAAACGAGCGTCGCGCGCAGGCTGCCCTGGGCGGGGTCGGTCTCGCAGGCCACCGCCGGCACCTGGTCGGCCTGCGAGACGGCGAGCGTGATCTCCTGGCGATCGCGCGGGGTGAGGCGACGCACGAAGCCCAGCTCCTCGGCCTGCCCCTGCGCCCAGGTCAGGCGCAGCGTGAAGCCGTCGCCGGCGGCCGGATCGCGCACTTTGCGCAGTGTGGCGGTCTCGCTGGGCCCGGATGCGCGCGCGATGTGGAAGGCCAGTGTCTGATTGTCGAGATCCACGTCCTCGACCGTGCCGTCGAGCCAGGCACCGTCGCGCAGGATCCGCAGGCCGGAGCCCGCCTGGTACTCGATGGCGTAGACCGTCTGCGCATCATCGCCCTGCGCACTGCCGGTACGCCAGATGCCCTCCAGGCTCTGCTCGAAGGCCGGGTCCTGAGGCTGCGGCGCCACCGGAGACCCGGTGGACGGGGCCAGTTGCGCGCCGTCGGACGGGCGGTCGCATGCGACCAGGCCCAGCAGCAGGGCCGGCAGCAGCGCGAGGGATCGCAGGCGGACAGACGATGTCATGGCGTCCCTCGCAGCAGGCAGGCCGGCGATGCGCCGGCCTGCCGATTGCATCACGCCGCGAGGGTCTTGTTCCACTCCGCGACGCGATCGGCCTTGGCGGCCAGCGCGGCCTCGGCGTCGCCTTCGATCTTCACCGACTTGATGACGTCGCCCTGCTTGATCGCGTCCACCACGTCCAGGCCCTGGGTCACCTTGCCGAACACGGTGTGCTTGCCGTCCAGCCAGTCGGTCTTGATGTGGGTGATGAAGAACTGGCTGCCGTTGGTGTTGGGCCCGGCATTGGCCATCGACAGCACGCCGCGTTCATGCTTGACGCCGTTGTTCGTTTCATCTTCGAAACGATACCCCGGACCGCCGCGGCCCGAACCCTCGGGGCAGCCGCCCTGGACCATGAAATCGGCGATGACGCGGTGGAAGTTCAGCCCGTCGTAGAAGCCGCGCTTGGCCAGGTTGACGAAGTTGGCGACGGTCAGCGGGGCCTTGTCGGCGAACAGCTCGACCTGGATCTGGCCACGGTCGGTATCGAATACGGCGTGCAGGGACATCGGGAATCCTGGGTTGGGGTGGTCCGACAGGCTGGATGCGGCCCCAATGGCCGATTTCAAGCCGCCTGTCGCGCGCGGCGCGCGACAAGGTATGATAGCCGGCTTCCTCCACTGCCCTAGCGCGCCAGGTCCAAGCCAGGTGCGGCCTTGCCCATGTCTCTCGAACGCCTGCGCAACATCGCCATCGTCGCCCACGTCGACCACGGCAAGACCACCCTCGTCGACCAGCTGCTCAAGCAATCGGGCACCCTGTCCGAACGCACCGTGCTCGCCGAGCGCGTGATGGACAGCAACGACCAGGAAAAGGAGCGTGGCATCACGATCCTGGCCAAGAACACCGCCATCAACTGGCAGGGCAACCGCATCAACATCGTCGACACCCCCGGGCACGCCGATTTCGGCGGCGAGGTCGAGCGCGTGCTGTCGATGGTCGACTCGGTGCTGATCCTGGTCGACGCGATGGACGGGCCGATGCCGCAGACGCGCTTCGTGACCCAGAAGGCGTTCGCGATGGGCTTCAAGCCGATCGTCGTCGTCAACAAGATCGACCGCCCCGGCGCGCGCCCCGACTGGGTCATCGACCAGGTGTTCGACCTGTTCGACAAGCTCGGCGCGACCAACGAGCAGCTCGACTTCCCGATCGTCTACGCCTCGGCGCTGCACGGCTACGCCAGCCTGGACGACAGCGTCCGCTCGGGCGACATGACCCCGCTCTACGAGGCGATCATGCAGCACGTGCCGGCCCCCGATGTCGACATCGACGGCGCGTTCCAGATGCGCATCAGTCAGCTCGACTACAACAACTTCGTGGGCCTGATCGGCATCGGCCGCATCCAACGCGGCAAGCTGAAGAAGAACATGCCGGTGAGCGTCGTCGACCGCGAAGGCAAGAAGCGCCAGGGCAAGGTCGTGCAGGTGCTGGGCTTCCTGGGCCTGGAGCGCGTGGAGGTCGAGGAGGCGCAGGCCGGCGACATCGTCGCGATCGCCGGCGTGCAGGACCTGTCGATCTCCGACACCGTCTGCGCGCTCGACACCCCCGAGGCGCTGCCGGCGCTGACCGTCGACGAACCGACGATTTCGATGACCTTCCAGGTCAACAACTCGCCGTTCGCCGGCAGCAAGGAGCATAGCGGCGGCAAGTTCATCACCAGCCGCCAGATCCGCGAGCGCCTGGAGCGCGAAACGCTGCACAACGTCGCGCTGAAGGTCGAGGAGACCGCCGACGCCGACAAGTTCCTGGTCTCGGGCCGCGGCGAATTGCACCTGTCGGTGCTGATCGAGAACATGCGCCGCGAAGGCTACGAGCTGGCCGTGTCGCGCCCGGAAGTGATCATCAAGGAGATCGACGGCCAGCTGATGGAGCCGGTCGAGCAGCTCGTGGTGGACATCGAGGAGCAGCACCAGGGCGGCGTGATGGAAAAGCTCGGCACTCGCAAGGCCCAGCTCAAGAACATGGAGCCCGACGGCAAGGGCCGCGTGCGCCTGGACTACATGATCCCGGCGCGCGGCCTGATCGGTTTCCAGAACGAGTTCAAGACCCTGACCCAGGGCTCGGGCCTGCTGTTCCACGTCTTCGACCACTACGGCCCGAAGGAGACCGGCCCGATCGCCAAGCGCAACAACGGTGTGATGATCGCCAATGCGCCGGGCATGACGCCGGCCTACTCGCTCGGCCCGCTGGAAGAACGCGGCCGGCTGTTCGCGGCCGAAGGCGACAATGTCTACGAGGGCCAGTTGGTCGGCATCCACTCCAAGGACAACGACCTGACGGTCAACGTCATCAAGGGCAAGCCGCTGACCAACGTCCGCGCCTCGGGCAAGGACGACGCGATCAAGCTGACCCCGGCGCTGAAGTACTCGCTCGAGCAGGCTCTGGATTTCATCGAGGACGACGAGCTGGTCGAAGTCACCCCGAAGGAAATCCGGCTGCGCAAGAAGCTGCTGACCGAGAGCGACCGCAAGCGCGCCTCCCGCGCCGCGTGAGCCAGGCGCTGTTCCCGGGGTGGCGGCCCGGCGCCGGCGGTCGGGCGGCGCTCGCGACGCTGTCGCAACGCCTGCAGGAGGCGCGCCCATCGGGCGCGCCTTCTTTGCAACTGCGGCGCGCCGACCAGTGGCATGCCACGCTCTGCTTCATCGGCCACGACGTAGGCCATCTTGCGACGCCGGCACTGCTGGACGCGTTCGCAGCTGCCGCAGCCCGCATCCCGCCGCACACGCTCACCCTCCAGCGGCTCGTCTACTGGCGCCAGTCCGGCGCCGTCGTGGCCTTGCCGCACCGCTGCTTGGCCGTGCAGGCGCTGTGCGATGCGACGCGTGATGCGATCCGCCGCTGCGGCATCACGCCGGCGCAGGTGACGACCCAGCCGCACGTGACGATGGCCTATCTGCCGAAGGGACTCGACGCGCAGCCCTGGCTCGACGCCGTAGACTGCGACATCGGCTCGTTGACGGTCGACACCTTCGAACTGCTGTTCAATCCCGGCGGTCGCTACGAAGCGCTCGGCGGCTGGCCGCTGACCGGCGCCTCCCTGCCCCCGCCGCCTCGCCAGGACGCGCTGTTTTGATGGCCGACGACATCACACCTCCCCACAACGGCCTGCGTGCGATCGCCCTGTTCGAGGCCGGCAAGGGCACCATCGCCCTGGTCATCGCCGCCGGCCTCGCGGCGATCGGGCCCGACGCGCTGCAGCACCAGGTCGAACGCGTGCTCGCGCGCTTCGGCGCGGATGCCGATCGCTTCGGCATGGATCTGCTCGATGCAATCACACCGCAGACACTGCATATCGCGATTGCCGTCGCTTTGATCTACGCGGCCATGCGCCTGCTCGAAGGCTGGGGCCTGTGGTGGCACCGCGCCTGGGCGTCGTGGCTGGGCGTCATCGGCGCCGCCGCGTATCTGCCGTTCGAGATCTACGCGCTCTGGCACCACCCCGACTGGATGACCTGGGGCGTGTTCCTGCTCAATCTGCTGATCGTGCTTGTACTGGCGCGCGATCTGTACCGGCGACGCGCGGGCGGCTGAAGCAACCTCGCAGCGCGGACTGATTGCTGCGGCCGCGTCTCGCACTCGACTTCGGAAACAGCGTTGCGCCGGCCGGGGGTTACTCCTCGGCTCGGCAGCCATCCATGGCTGACTCGCCGCCGCGGGCCATCCATGGCCCGCTCTGCGCAACCCCCAGCCGGCACAACGCACTGCGGCTCGGGGATCATCCCTTCTTTCAAGCAAGCAATGCGCTCGTTCTTGACGAAAGCACGATCTGAAAGCCGTCGGCAGCGGACTGGCGGCCGGTGGTCGCGCCGAGCGCGCCATGGATGGCGCGCGCCCGAGTCAAGGCAGGGTGAGTGGGGATTACTTGCGCGGCACTGCCGCGCGCCCGCACGAACGCACGGCGCGCTGCGCCGGGCCGGGCCGCAAAGCGGCCTTGACCGAGGGAAAAACGGCTTCCGGCCGGCAGGCCGATGCCCGTCCAGAGCCGAGCCTGCTGGTCGGCAGTTGCCGCGAGTGTCTACGACTTCGTCGAAGTCGAATCCGATTTCTCGTCATTGAGCACGCCCCCTCAGGGCGACTGACGATGACGCCCGAGGTGCTCTTCGGACGGCAACCGCCTCTCCTTTAGGGATGCCGCTCTACGCGGATACTGCACTCACGCAGCCGCCAACGCAGCTCACCCCACCGCGCGGCCGACCTGCGCGCGCTTGCGCACGATCAGCATCGCCGTCTCCAACGCCTGCTCGTAGTTGAGTCTCGGATCGACCTGGCTCTTGTAGGCGCGCTCCAGATCGATCTCGGTCAGCGCACGCGCACCGCCCATGCACTCGGTGACGTCCTCGCCGGTCAACTCCAGGTGCACGCCGCCCAAGCGGGTGCCGGCCGCGGCGTGCAGATCGAACGCCTGCTCGATCTCGCTGCGGATGTTGTCGAACCGCCGGGTCTTGAAGCCGTTGCGGGTCGACTCGGTATTGCCGTGCATCGGGTCGCAGATCCACAGCACGCGGCGGCCGGAGCGCTGGACCGCGTCCAGCAACGCCGGCAAGCGCTCGGCGATCTTGGTCGCGCCCATGCGGTGGATCAGGCTCAGACGCCCCGGCTCGTCGTCGGGATTGAGCAGGTCGATCAAGCGCAACAGCTCGTCCGGGGTCGAGGTCGGGCCGACCTTGACCCCGATCGGATTGCGCAAACCGCGGAAGTACTCGACGTGCGCGCCGTCGAGCGCTGCGGTGCGCACGCCGATCCACGGAAAATGCGTGCTGAGATTGAACCAGCCCCGCTGGCGCGGGACCTGGCGCGTCTGCGCCTCCTCGTAGGGCAGCAGCAGCGCTTCGTGCGAGGTGTAGAAATCGACGCGCTTGAGCGTGTGCACCTGGGTACCGGCCAGCGTTTCCATGAAACGCACCGCATCGCCCAGCCCCGAGACCATGCGCTGGTACTCCTCGGCCAGCGGCGAATGCCCCACCCAATCCAGCCCCCAGTACTCGGGGTGATGCAGGTCGGCGAAACCGCCGTCGATCAACGAGCGAACGAAGTTCATCGTCATCGCCGAGCGCGCATGCGCCTTGATCATGCGGCGCGGATCGGGCGTGCGCGCCTGCGCAGTGAATGCCGGCGCGTTGACCACGTCGCCGCGATAGCTCGGCAGGGCGACGCCATCGCGCACCTCGGTATCGGCCGAGCGCGGTTTGGCGTACTGGCCCGCGAACCGCCCGACCCGCACCACCGGCAGACGCATCCCGTGCACGAGCACCAGACTCATCTGCAGCAGCACCTTCAGGCGGTTGGAGATGATCTCCGAGGTGCAGTCGCCGAAGTGCTCGGCGCAATCGCCCCCCTGCAGCACGAAGCGCTGGCCGTCCTGCGCTTCGGCCAACTGCTGCTTCAGGCTCAGGATCTCCCAGGAGGTCACCAGCGGTGGCAACGCCCGCAGTTCGGCCTGCACTTCGCCCAGCGCCTCGGCATCGGGATAAACGGGCAGCTGCGCAGCGGGACGGCTGCGCCAGCTTTCGGGGGCCCATTCGTCGGGCAGGGTCACAGGGCGCAGGCTGCGTTCGGCGGAAGCGGGCATGGGAACATCCTCGTGCGAGCGCACATCATCGCAGTTTGCTGCGCCGCGTCAATTTCGGCCGCGCGCATGGGCGCCGCGGCGCGGGCGCCATGCGGCATACACCGCGACCGCACCCAGCAATACGAACCACAGCAGGCTCCAGGCGGGCATCGACAGACCGAGGAGCGTCCAGTCGATCGTGCCGCAATCGCCGCTGCCGGTCAGCACTTTCTGGATCAGTGTCGGCGTGTCCATGGTCTGGCGCATGAAGGCGAACGGCGCACCGCAGGTCACGAAGCCCGGCGGATGCATCTGCAGCCAGACATGGCGCCCGGCGATGCCGATACCGACCGCGGCCGCCGCCAGGCCCAGCAGGCCGTAGATGCGGCGTCCGCCCTGCCCCTTGGGCGCATGCGCCCCGGCGACCAGCAGCACCAGGCCCAGCGCCGCGAACGCGATGCGCTGGAAGATGCACAACGGACACGGCTGCAATCCCCACTGCAGCTGCGAGTAGATCGCAAAGCCGATCAGCGCAAAGCAGGCGACACCGCCGGCGAGCATCAGGGTGCGGAACGACCAGCGCAGTGGATTCATGGAGATGGGCCAGGAAGGGACGTCGGCGATTATCTCGCCGCAGCGGCGAAAGCCAAAGGCCTGCTGCGCAAAGCGACGGGCCGTCGCCGCGCGAGCGCGCCCAAAACGCAGAAAACCCCGGCATGGCCGGGGCTTTCCAAACGGCAAGGACCGGGCGATGCCCGATCGGCCAGCCTTACTCGGCGGCGTCGGCCTGCGGGCGATCGACCAGCTCGACGTAGGCCATCGGCGCGTTGTCGCCGGCGCGGAAGCCCGCCTTCAGGATGCGCAGGTAGCCACCCGGACGCGACTGGTAGCGCGGGCCAAGGGTCGTGAACAGGGTGCCGACCGCTTCCTTGTCGCGCAGACGCGCGAACGCGAGGCGGCGATTGGCGACGCCGTCGACCTTGGCCAGCGTGATCAGCGGCTCTGCAACGCGACGCAGTTCCTTGGCCTTGGGCAGCGTGGTCTTGATCAGCTCGTTCTTGATCAGCGAGGCGGCCATGTTGCGGAACATCGCTTCGCGATGGGCGCTGGTGCGGTTGAACTTGCGACCGGCTTTCTGGTGGCGCATGGGATGGATCCTTCAGTGAATGTTGGGTCGTTGGACATCGTTGTCGCCATCCTGGCGTTGTGACTTGGACTGCGGATGGTCCGAAGCCGGCAATCCGTCACCGGCGATCGCCGCGGGCCTCGAAGCCCGTCTGGCGATGTGCGAAAAGGCGCGTCCTTCGAGGACGCGCCTTTTCGCGTGTTGCATCAGCCAAGCATGCCGTGGCTGGAGACGCCGGCCGGCGGCCAGTTCTCGAGCTTCATGCCCAGGGCCAGGCCGCGCTGCGCGAGCACTTCCTTGATCTCGGTGAGCGACTTCTTGCCCAGGTTCGGCGTCTTGAGCAGCTCGACCTCGGTCTTCTGGATCAGGTCGCCGATGTAGTAGATGCTCTCGGCCTTGAGGCAGTTGGCCGAACGCACCGTCAGCTCCAGATCGTCGATCGGGCGCAGCAGGATCGGATCGACGCCCGGGGTCTGCGGCTTGGCGGCACCGCGGTCGCGGTGCGTGAAGTCGCCGAACACCGACAGCTGCTCGGTGAGGATGTCGGCGGCGGTGCGCACGGCTTCCTCGGCATCGATCGTGCCGTTGGTCTCGATGTCGATGACCAGCTTGTCGAGGTCGGTGCGCTGCTCGACGCGGGCGGCCTCGACCTCATAGGCGACGCGGCGGACCGGCGAGAACGACGCATCGAGCATCAGGCGACCGATCGCGCGGGTCTCCTCGTCGGGACGACGACGGGCGGCGGCCGGCTGGTAGCCGAAACCGCGCTCGATCTTCAGGCGCATGTTGATCGACGCATCCTTGGTCAGATGGCAGATCACGTGCTCGCCGTTGAGGATCTCGACGTTGTGGTCGGTCTTGATGTCGGCGGCGGTCACCACACCCGGGCCCGACTTCGACAGCGACAGCGTCGCGCTCTCGCCGGTGCCCATGCGGATCGCGACGTCCTTCAGGTTCAACAGGACTTCGAGCACGTCCTCCTGCAGGCCCTCGATGGTGCTGTACTCGTGCAGCACGCCGTCGATCTCGACTTCGGTGATCGCGAAGCCCGGAATCGACGACAGCAGCACGCGACGCAGGGCGTTGCCCAGCGTGTGCCCGTAACCGCGCTCCAGCGGCTCGATCACGACCTTTGCACGGTTGCCGGCAAGGCGTTCGATCTGCGGGCCACGGGGACGCAGTACCTGGTTGGCGGTAGCCGTCATGTTTGTGTGTCTCCTGGAGACCGTCCGCGCCGGGGGGCGCGGAGGCCTGAATGAATTACTTCGAGTACAGCTCGACGATCAGCGCTTCGTTGATGTCTGCCGGCAGGTCGCCACGGTCCGGCACGGCCTTGAACACGCCGCTGAACTTCTTCGAGTCGACCTCGACCCACGACGGCGACAGGTCCATCGACGAGGACACCGTCAGTGCTTCCTGGACGCGGAGCTGCTTCTGGGCCTTCTCCGACAGCGCGATCGCGTCGCCGGCCTTGACCTGGTACGACGGCAGATTGACCGGCTGGCCGTTGACCGTGACGCCGCGGTGCGACACCAGCTGGCGCGCGGCCGGGCGGGTGACCGCGAAGCCCATGCGGTAGACGACATTGTCCAGGCGGGTCTCGAGGAGCTGCAGCAGGTTTTCACCCGTGTTGCCCTTCTTGGTCGAGGCCTTCTTGTAGTAGTTGCGGAACTGACGCTCCAGCAGGCCATAGATGCGCTTGACCTTCTGCTTCTCGCGCAGCTGGGTGGCGTAGTCGGACAGCTTGCCGCGACGGGTGTTGCCGGCGCCGTGCTGGCCGGGCTTCTGCTCGAGCTTGCACTTGGAATCCAACGCACGCGTCGGGCTCTTGAGCGACAGGTCGGCGCCTTCGCGGCGCGCGAGCTTACAGGTAGGACCGATATAACGAGCCATTTCTTGATCGCTCCTTTAGACGCGACGCTTCTTCGGCGGACGGCACCCGTTGTGCGGGATTGGCGTCACGTCGATGATGTTGATGATCTTGTAGCCCACGTTGTTGAGCGAACGCACGGCCGACTCACGACCCGGACCCGGGCCCTTGATGCGAACTTCCAGCGACTTGACGCCGTAGTCGAGCGCGGCCTTACCGGCCTTCTCGGCAGCCACCTGGGCTGCGAACGGGGTCGACTTGCGCGAACCGCGGAAGCCGGCACCGCCGGAGGTCGCCCACGAGAGCGCGTTGCCCTGGCGGTCGGTGATCGTGACGATCGTGTTGTTGAACGAAGCGTGGACATGCGCGATGCCGTCAGTGACGACGCGCTTGATCTTCTTCTTGGTCTTGGTTGCGGAGGGCTTGGCCATGAATAGGATTCCTTACTTCTTGATGGCCTTGCGCGGACCCTTGCGGGTACGGGCATTGGTCCGGGTGCGCTGGCCGCGCAGCGGCAGGCCGCGACGATGGCGCAGGCCGCGGTAGCACGACAGGTCCATCAGACGCTTGATCGCGATACCGATCTCACGACGCAGATCGCCCTCGACCACGTACTTGCCGACCTCGGCGCGCAGGCGCTCGACTTCCGGCTCCGACAGGTCGCGGATCTTGGTGGTGGCCTCGACGCCCGCGGATTCGCAGACCTTCTTCGACCGGGTACGGCCGATGCCGTAGATGCTCTGAAGCCCGACCCAGACATGCTTCTGGGCAGGCAGGTTCACGCCTGCAATACGCGCCATGCGCGGATCTCCAACTGTTGGGGCTGCCGGGGGTTCAATCCCGACAAAAGGGAACATGAAATGATAGCAAGGCCTCGGACCTTCTTGAAGTCGCGCCCCGACACAGCGGCTCGACCCGGCATGGGGAGTGTGCCCATGCTCCGGCGACGGTACCGGGGCGGCAACCGGGGACGACTCCCCGAACTGCCCCGCGCGCTACTCTGGCGTGCGGATCACCCTGCACCACTCGCGCCCGAGACCGCCGCGCGAGTCGCCCATCCTGGGTCCCGGCGCGTGTGTCCGGAACCCGTGCCCCGCCCTGCCGGGCGAGACGTGCGATGCCGGGGAGAGTCCCGGACCGCGAAGAATCTGTGCCAGCGCACGAAGCGCCGGCGGCAGCCAAGTAGCATACCACCAACCGGCGCCCACCGCACGCAGGCGGCGGGGCCGGGGTCCCATGCCGCCCCAGCCTGCGGGGCGACACCGGACTTCCAGACCTCAACGGGGGCGCGAGCCACCCTTGAGGTTGGCCTTCTTGAGCAGGCTTTCGTACTGGTGCGACATCAGATGCGACTGGACCTGGGCGATGAAATCCATCACCACGACCACGACGATCAGCAGCGACGTCCCGCCGAAGTGGAACGAACTGCCGAACTCGGCGCGCATGAACTCCGGCAGCAGACAGACCAGCACCAGATAGGCCGCGCCGACCGCGGTCAAACGGGTCAACACGCCGTCGATGTAGTCGGCCGTCGCCTTGCCCGGTCGGATCCCGGGAATCAACGCACCGGACTTCTTCAGGTTGTCGGCCGTTTCCTGCGAGTTGAACACCAGCGCGGTATAGAAGAACGCGAAACCGGCGATCAGGCCGCCGAACAGCAGCACGTACAACGGCTCGCCGGGCGACATCGCCTGCGCCAGGCGCTGCAGCCAGGTCGCCGAGCCCGCCTCGCCGAACCAGGTCGAAACCGTCGCCGGGAACATGATGATCGAGGAGGCGAAGATCGCCGGGATCACGCCCGCCATGTTCAGCTTGAGCGGCAGGAACGAGGTCTGGTTCATATACGCGTTGCGACCGCCCTGGCGGCGCGCGTAGTTGACCGTGATCCGGCGCTGGCCACGCTCGACGAACACCACGAAGAACGTCGCCGCCAGCACGACCGCCACCAGCAGGATCGCCGCGATCGGGCTCATGTCGCCATTGCGCAGCGACTCGATCGTGCCGAACACCGCACCCGGCAGGCCGGCAACGATGCCCGCGAAGATGATCAGCGACACGCCGTTGCCGATACCGCGCTCGGTGACCTGCTCGCCCAGCCAGACCAGGAACATGGTGCCGGCGGTGAGCGCGACGATCGCGGTCAGCACAAAGCCCATGCCCGGGGAGTAGACGACCGGGATGCCGTTGTTGGCGCCCGAGCTCTGCAACGCCACCGCAATACCCGCCGACTGGAAGATCGCCAGCGGGATTGCGCCGATGCGCGACCACTGGGTGATGCGGCGACGGCCCGACTCGCCTTCCTTCTGGATGGCCTTCAGGCTCGGCACCACCTGCACCAGCAGCTGCATGACGATGGACGCGGAGATGTACGGGATCACGTTCAGCGCGAACAGGCTGAAGCGCGACAGCGCACCACCGGAGAACATGTTGAACATGTCCACGATCGTGCCTTCCTGCTGCTCCATCAGCTGCAGCATGGCCTCGGGATTGACGCCCGGGACCGGGATGAAGCACCCGATGCGATAGACGATCAGGGCCCCGAGCACGAACAGCAGGCGCTGGCGGAGCTCGGTGAACTTACCGAGCCCGGCGCCAACCCCGCCCATTGCGCTGCCGCTCCGCGACATCGGCGATTACTCCTCGACCTTGCCGCCGGCCGCTTCGATCGCCGCACGGGCGCCAGCGGTGGCCAGCAGGCCCTTGAAGGTCAGCGCCTTGCCGATCTCGCCGTTCTTGACGATCTTGGCGCGCTTGGCGGTCGCCGACACCAGCTTGGCGGCACGCAGCGCGGCGAAATCGACCGTACCTTCGAGCTTTTCGAGCTGGTACAGGAAGACCTCGGCGGTGTCGTTCTTCAGGCGCGAACGGAAGCCGACCTTCGGCAGGCGCTTGCGCAGCGGCATCTGGCCGCCTTCGAAGCCGGCCTTGATCTTGCCCTTGCCCGAACGCGCGAACGAACCCTTGTGGCCGCGGCCGGCGGTCTTGCCGAGGCCCGAGCCGATACCGCGACCGACGCGGGTGCGCTCGGTGCGGGCGCCCGGTGCGGGCTTGAGAGTGTTGAGCTTCATGTGATTACTCCTCGACCCGAACCAGATAGTGGACCTTGTTGATCAGGCCACGGACCTGCGGGCTGTCCTTCAGTTCGCGCACGTCGTTGAGCTTGCTCAGGCCCAGCGCCTTGACCGACAGACGGTGCTTGGCCTGCGAGCCGCGCAGACCCTTCACCAGGCGCACCTTGACGGTGCCGCCAGCGGCTTCGTTCTTAGCCATGGGTGATGTCCTCCAGCTTCTTGCCGCGCTTGGCCGCGATCTGCGCCGGCGAATGCATCTCCGACAGGCCGCGGATCGTCGCGCGCACCAGGTTGATCGGATTGCGCGAACCCACCGCCTTGGCCAGCACGTCCTTCACGCCGACCGCCTCGAGCACGGCGCGCATCGCGCCACCGGCGATCACGCCGGTACCCTCGGAGGCAGGCTGCATGAACACGTTCGCCGCACCGTGGCGCGACTTGACCGTGTGCCACAGCGTGCTGCCGTTGAGATCGACCGACTTCTGGTTCTTGCGGGCCTGCTCCATCGACTTCTGGATCGCGACCGGCACTTCGCGCGCCTTGCCGTAGCCAAAACCGACCTTGCCGTTGCCGTCGCCGACGACCGTCAACGCGGTGAACGTGAACTGGCGACCGCCCTTGACGGTCTTGCTGACGCGGTTGACCGTGATCAGCTTCTCGATCATGCCGTCGTCGAGCTCTTCGCGGTCGCGATTACGGTCGCGCCCGCGGTTATCCCTTTCGTTTGCCATCTTGGATGCCTGTATTGGAGAAATGATGTACGGCTTAGGCCGCTTGGCGTTGTGGTCTGGTGCGGTGGAACGCGGACGCGGCACAGAAGGCCGCGGGCGTCCGACACATCGCGTGCCGGCGCGTCAGGCGACGCCGCGCATCAGGCGCGGCGCCGACAGCTTGGATCAGAACTGCAGGCCGCCCTCGCGCGCAGCATCGGCCAGCGCCTTGATGCGACCGTGGTAGCGGTAGCCCGAACGATCGAACGCGACGCGCTCGATGCCCGCAGCCTTGGCCTTCTCGGCGATGGCGCGGCCGACCTTGGCTGCGGCGTCGGCGTTCTTGCCGTTCTTCAGACCCTCGCGGACATCGCTCTGGGTCGTGCTGGCCGAAGCCAGGACCTTCGAGCCGTCCGAATTGAACAGCTGGGCGTAGATGTGCTGGCCGGTGCGCAGCACCGACAGGCGCGGCACGCCCAGTTCGCGGATGCGCGCACGGGTCGACTTGGCGCGACGCAGGCGGGCGGTGTTCTTGATGCTCATGATGGTGACCTCGTGGAAGCGGATCGGCCTGGACACAGAAGTCGGGCTTGGGGCGTGGGAAAACGCGGCGGGGCAGGCGCGCACCTGACGGTGCCTGGCGTGCAGCCGGATTTTCCCATCCCGATTCCCGGCCTTTACGCCTTCTTGGCTTCCTTACGGATGATGGTTTCGTCGGAGTACTTCACACCCTTGCCCTTGTAGGGCTCCGGCGGACGGAATCCGCGGATCTTCGCCGCGACCTGGCCGACCATCTGCTTGTCCGCGCCCTGGACCAGGATCTCGGTCTGGGTGGGGGTGCTGAGGGTGATGCCTTCGGGCGCCTGGAACACGACCGGATGCGAGAACCCGAGCGAGAGGTTCAGGTCCTTGCCCTGGACCGCGGCACGGTAACCGACGCCGACGAGCTCGAGCTTGCGCTCGAAACCTTCGGACACGCCGTGGACCATGTTGGCGACGATCGCGCGCAGGGTCCCGGTCAGGGCGATCTGCGACGGGTCGGCGGCCGACAGCAGCGCAGTGCCGTCTTCGACCTTGACCTCGATGGACGCCGGCTTGGCGAGCGACAGTGTGCCCTTCGGGCCCTTGACGCTGACCAGCTCGGGCTGGATGTTGAGTTCGACGCCCTTGGGCAGGGCGATGGGCTTCTTGGCGACGCGGGACATTGTGCGCTTACTCCCTTAGGCCACGAAGCACAGGACTTCACCGCCGACGCCCTGCTGGCGCGCCTGCGCATCGGTCATGATGCCCTTCGAGGTGGAGATGATGGCGATGCCGAGCCCGTTGAGGACCTTGGGCAGCGCATCCTTGCCGCGGTACTGACGCAGGCCCGAACGCGAGAAGCGCTGCAGGCGCTCGATCACCGGGCGGCCTTCGTAGTACTTGAGGACGATCTCGAGCTCGGCCTTGGCGCCGTTCTCGGTCACGCGGAAATCGCCGATATACCCCTCGTCCTTGAGGACGGTGGCAATGGCGACCTTGATCTTGGACGACGGCATCTTCACCGTCTGCTTGCCGACCGCTGCCGCATTCTTGATGCGGACCAGCATGTCGGCGATGGGATCAGTCATGCTCATGATGATTACCTTCTGAGTGCACCGATATCCGCTTTCGCGAATTCTAGTTTTGAACCGACCGGTGGCCCGGCCGGGGTACAGCGTGAGGGGCGGTATTGTACAGGCCCGGCGCCGGAACGCCAGACCCGTACCCCTCCCGCTCGATTACCAGCTGGCCTTGCGCAGGCCCGGCACGTCGCCGCGCATCGTGGCTTCGCGCAGCTTGTTGCGGCCCAGGCCGAACTTGCTGTACACGCCACGCGGGCGGCCCGTGAGGGCGCAACGGTTGACCTGGCGCGAGGGCGAGGAGTCGCGCGGCAGCTTCTGCAGCTTGGTCGCGGCCTCGATCTTCTCCTCGTAGCTCGCGGTCTGGCTGCTGATGATCTTCTTCAGCGCCGCACGCTTCTCGGCATGCTGCTTGGCCAGCTTGGTCCGCTTGACCTCGCGGTTGACCATGGACGTCTTTGCCATGTGCTTTCCTCAGTTGCGGAACGGGAAGCGGAAGGCTTCGAGCAGTGCCTTGGCTTCTTCGTTGGTGCGTGCGGTGGTGGTGATGGCGATATCCATGCCGCGGATCGCGTCGACCTGGTCGAAGTCGATTTCCGGGAAGATGATCTGTTCCTTCACGCCCATGTTGTAGTTGCCGCGGCCGTCGAACGAACGGCCCGACACGCCACGGAAGTCGCGCACGCGCGGCAGCGAGACGTTCACCAGACGGTCGAGGAACTCGTACATCCGGTTGCGGCGCAGCGTGACCTTGCAGCCGATCGGCCAGCCGTCGCGGATCTTGAACGAGGCGACCGACACGCGCGACTTGGTCACCAGCGGCTTCTGGCCGCTGATCTTGGCCATGTCGGCAGTGGCGTTCTCGAGGATCTTCTTGTTCGCGGCCGCCTCGCCCACGCCCATGTTGAGCGTGATCTTGGTCAGGCGCGGGACCTGCATGATGTTGTCGTAACCGAACTGCTCCATGAGCTTCGGCACCACTTCATCTTTGTAGAACTGTTCCAGACGGGTCGTCATTTTGAGCATCCTCAGGCGTCGAGCGCCTCACCGCTCGAGCGGAACACGCGCAGCGTGCGTCCATCCTCGAGCTTCTTGGTTCCGATGCGCTCGCCCTTGCCGGTGGCAGGGTTGAACGGCATCACGTTCGAAGCGTGGATCGGAGCTTCGCGCTCGATCACGCCACCGGCCTGGCCGGCTTGCGGATTGGGCTTGGTGTGACGCTTGACGAGGTTGACGTTGGAGACGACGACCTTGTCGCCGACCACGCGCACCACATCGCCGCGCTTGCCCTTGTCCTTGCCGGCGATCACGATGACGTGGTCGCCCTTCTTGATTCGATTGGCCATGTTCGTGTTCTCTCCGCTCAGAGCACTTCGGGAGCGAGCGACACGATCTTCATGAACTTCTCGGAACGAAGCTCACGGGTCACGGGCCCGAAGATGCGGGTGCCGATCGGCTCCTGCTTGTTGTTGAGCAACACCGCGGCGTTGCCATCGAAGCGGATCAGCGAACCGTCGGGACGGCGCACACCCTTGCGGGTACGCACCACGACGGCGTCGTAGACTTCGCCCTTCTTGACCTTGCCGCGCGGAATCGCTTCCTTCACGGACACCTTGATGATGTCGCCGATCGCGGCGTAGCGGCGCTTGGAGCCGCCGAGCACCTTGATGCACATCACTTCCTTGGCACCGCTGTTGTCGGCCACATCGAGGTGGCTCTGCATCTGGATCATTTCGAGCTCCTCGTTATTCGGCCGCGCGCGCGACGATTTCCGTCACACGCCAGTTCTTGGTCTTGGACATCGGCGCGATCTCGACGACCTTCACCAGATCGCCTTCCTGGCAGGCGTTCTCGGCGTCGTGGGCGTGGAGCTTGGTCGAACGCTTGATGTACTTGCCGTACAGGGCGTGCTTGACCTGACGCTCGACCAGCACCGTGACGGTCTTGTCCATCTTGTTGCTGACCACGCGGCCCTGGACCGTGCGCTGCTTCTTCTCGGTATTCATGGTCGGGTCCTTACTTCTTCTGGCCGATCAGGGTGTTGACGCGCGCAATCTCGCGGCGCACCCGACGGGCTTCGTGCGTCTTGGTCAGCTGACCGGTCGCCTTCTGCATGCGGAGCGAGAAACGCTCCTTGTGCAGCTCGAGCAGATGCGACTGCAGCTCTTCTGCCGACTTCTCGCGGAGTTCCTTGGTCGTAGCCATCAGCGCACCGTCCGGGTCACGAATTGGGTGGTGACCGAAAGCTTGGCGGCAGCCAGGCGGAACGCTTCGCGTGCCACCGTCTCCTCGACGCCCTCGATCTCGTAGATCATGCGGCCGGGCTGGATCTGGGCGACCCAGTACTCCACGCCGCCCTTGCCCGAGCCCATTCGGACTTCGATCGGCTTCTTGGTGATCGGCTTGTCCGGGAACACGCGGATCCACATCTTGCCGCCGCGCTTGACGTGACGGCTGATGGTCCGGCGACCGGCTTCGATCTGACGCGCGGTCAGCTGGCCGGTCGCGGTGGCCCGCAGGCCGTACTCGCCGAAGCTGACGGCGTTGCCGCTCCACGACAGGCCTTCGTTACGGCCCTTGTGCATCTTGCGGTATTTGGTTCGCTTGGGTTGCAGCATGATTAGTCCCTCGCCTCGCGTTCACGACGCGGACCACGGCGCTCGCGGTCTCCGCGGTCACCACGCTCGCCGCGCGGCGTGTCGTCCTGCTTCTCCTGGCCGACCTGGGAGAAATCGAAGATCTCGCCCTTGTAGATCCAGGTCTTGATGCCGATGATCCCGTAGGTCGTCTTGGCCTCGGCGAAGCCGTAGTCGACGTCGGCGCGCAGCGTGTGCAGCGGCACGCGACCTTCGCGGTACCACTCCGAACGTGCGATCTCGGCGCCGTTGAGGCGGCCGGCGACGTTGACCTTGATGCCCAGCGCACCCAGGCGCATCGCATTGCCGACCGCACGCTTCATCGCGCGACGGAACATGATGCGGCGCTCGAGCTGCTGCGCGATCGACTCGGCGACCAGCTGCGCGTCGAGCTCCGGCTTGCGGACCTCGGTCACGTTGATGTGCGCCGGAACGCCCATCATCTGGCTCACGTCCTTGCGCAGCTTCTCGATGTCCTCGCCGCGCTTGCCGATCACCACGCCCGGACGGGCGGTGTGGATCGTCACGCGCGCGGTCTTGGCCGGACGCTCGATCAGGATCTTGCTGATGCCGGCCTGCGCCAGGCGCTTGCGCAGCATCTCGCGGACCTTCAGGTCGGCGGCCAGGTACTCGGCGTATTCCTTCTTGCCGGCGTACCACTTGGAGTTCCAGTCCTTGGCGATGCCCAGGCGGATACCGGTGGGATGAACTTTATGACCCATTTACTTGCCCTCTCCCACGACGACGGTGATGTGGCTGGTGCGCTTGAGGATGCGGGTACCGCGTCCCTTTGCGCGCGCCATGAAGCGCTTCAGCGTCGGACCTTCGTCGACCGTGATGGTGGCGATCTTCAGCTCGTCGACATCGGCGCCGGCATTGTTCTCGGCGTTGGCGATGGCCGACTCGACGACCTTCTTGATCAGGTGCGCGGCCTTCTTGTCCGAGAACTTCAGCAGGCCGACGGCGCGCTCGACCGGCAGACCGCGGACCTGGTCGGCGACCAGGCGGGCCTTCTGGGGCGAGATGCGCGCGGTCCGCAGGATCGCGGTGCGCTTGTTGACCTCGGTGCGAGCGCGCTTCTGCTCTTCGAGGCGGGCTTTCGTTGCCTTGTCCATTGTGCGCTCCTTACCTGCCCGACTTCTTGTCGCCGCCGTGACCCTTGAACGTCCGGGTCAGGGCGAACTCGCCGAGCTTGTGGCCAACCATGTTCTCGTTGACGAGCACCGGAATGTGGTTCTTGCCGTTGTGGATGGCGATCGTGAAGCCGACCATTTCCGGCAGGACCATCGAGCGGCGCGACCAGGTCTTGATCGGCTTCTTGGTGTTGGTGCCGGCGGCCTCGACCTTCTTGATGAGGTGGTGGTCGACGAACGGACCCTTCTTGAGTGAACGTGCCATGGTCTATCAGCTCCTACGGTCGCGCACGATGAACTGCTGCGTCCGCTTGTTATGGCGGGTCTTGTAACCCTTGGTCGGCACGCCCCACGGGGTGACCGGGTGCGGGTTGCCTTGTCCGGCGCGGGCCTCACCACCGCCGTGCGGATGGTCGACCGGGTTCATCGCCGCACCGCGGACGGTGGGCTTGACGCCGCGCCAGCGCTTGGCGCCGGCCTTGCCGAGCTTCTCGAGGCTGTGCTCGTCGTTGCTGACCTCGCCGATCGTGGCGCGGCACTCCGACGGCACCCGACGCACTTCGCCCGAACGCAGGCGCACCGTCGCGTAGACGCCCTCACGGGCGATCAGCTGGACGGCAGCACCGGCGGCACGCGCGATCTGCGCGCCCTTGCCGGGCTTCATCTCGATGCAGTGGATCGTCGAGCCGACCGGGATGTTGCGCAGCGGCAGCGTGTTGCCGGTCTTGATCGGCGCGTCGGAACCCGCGATCACCTGATCGCCGGCCTTCAGGCCCTTGGGGGCGATGATGTAGCGGCGCTCACCGTCGACGTACACCAGCAGCGCGATGTGCGCGGTGCGGTTGGGGTCGTACTCGATGCGCTCCACGCGCGCCGGAATGCCTTCCTTGTCGCGCTTGAAGTCAACGATGCGGTAGTGCTGCTTGTGACCGCCGCCGATGTGGCGGGTGGTGATCCGGCCGTGGTGGTTGCGACCACCCGACTTGCTCTTCTTCTCGACCAGCGCGGCGTGCGGCGCACCCTTGTGCAGCTCGGGGTGCACGACGCGGACCGCGGAGCGGCGACCGGCGGACGTGGGCTTGAATTTCATCAATGGCATCGGGGCTTCCTCAGACCTTCGCGTTCATGACGTCGATCGACTGGCCATCGGCCAGCTTCACGTAGGCCTTGCGCCAGTCGCCGCGGCTGCCCTGGCGCTGACGGAAGGACTTGTTCTTGCCCTTCACGTTGACGACGTTGACCGCCTCGACCTTGACGTCGAACAGCTTCTCGACCGCGGCCTTGATGTCGGCCTTGGTGGCGACCGTCGACACTTCGAACGCGTACTGGTTGGACAGTTCCTGCAGGCGCGCGGTCTTCTCGGACACGCGCGGCGCACGGATCACTTCATAGAGCTTGGCGTCGTTCATGCCAGCCACTCCTCGATCTTCTTCACCGCATCGGTGGTGATCAGCACGGAATCGGCGCCGACCAGCGCGACCGGATCCAGGCCCTGCACGTCGCGGATCTCGACGTACGGCAGGTTGCGTGCCGACAGGTACAGGTGCTCGGACGCGTCTTCGGTCACGATCAGCGGACGCTTGCCCAGGTCGAATTCCTTGAGCTTGGCGATCATGCCGCTGGTCTTGGTCTCGGTCAGGTCGAACGTCTCGACGATCGTCAGACGGCCTTGACGGTTGAGCTCGGACAGGATCGCCGACATCGCCGCGCGGTACATCTTGCGGTTGACCTTCTGCTCGAAGCTGCGCGGCTTGGCCGCGAAGGTCACGCCACCGCCGACGAAGATCGGAGCGGTCAGGGCGCCGTGACGTGCACCGCCGCCCTTCTGCTTCTTCGACTTCTTGGTCGTGCCGCTGACTTCCGAACGGGTCTTCTGGGCCTTGGTGCCGGCGCGGCCGGCGTTGCGATAGGCGACGACGACCTGGTGAACCAGATCCTCGCTGAAATCGCGGCCGAACACGGCGTCGGAGACCGACAGCTTGCTGCTGCTGTTGTTGATTGCGAGTTCCATCGTGCTACTCCTTATGCCTTGCTCGACGGACGCACGATCACGTCGCCGCCCGGCGCGCCCGGCACGGCGCCCTTGACCGCGATCAGGCCGCGCTCGGCGTCGACCTTGACGATCTGCAGGCGCTGCGTCGTCTGGACGTCGGCACCCATGTGGCCCGACATCTTCTTGCCCGGGAACACGCGGCCCGGCGTCTGGCGCTGGCCCAGCGAACCGGGCTGGCGGTGCGACAGCGAGTTACCGTGCGTGGCGTCGCCCATCTTGAAGTTCCAGCGCTTGATCGTGCCCTGGAAGCCCTTGCCCTTGGTGACGCCCTGGACGTCGACGAGCTGGCCCACTTCGAAGATGTCGGCGCGGATCTCGCCGCCGACGCTGAAGTCGGCGATCTTGTCGTCGGCCACGCGCAGCTCCCACAGGCCACGGCCGGCTTCGACCTTCGCCTTGGCGAGGTGACCGGTTTCGGGCTTGTTGACCAGCACGGCACGCTTGCTGCCGGCGGTGACCTGCACGGCGCTGTAGCCGTCGGTCTCGGGGGTCTTCACCTGGGTGATACGGTTGGGGGTGGCTTCGATCAGCGTCACCGGTACGGACTTGCCGTCTTCGGTGAACACGCGGCTCATGCCGGCCTTACGGCCGACGATGCCCAACGAATGAATCTTCGCGGTCATGGTGGCGGCCCTCAGGTCAGCTTGATCTGGACGTCGACGCCAGCCGCGAGCTCGAGCTTCATCAGCGCGTCCACGGTCTTGTCGTTGGGGTCGACGATATCGAGCACGCGCTTGTGCGTGCGGGTCTCGTACTGGTCACGCGCATCCTTGTCGACGTGCGGCGACGTGAGGATGGTGTAACGCTCGATCTTGGTCGGCAGCGGGATGGGGCCGCGCACCTGGGCGCCTGTCCGCTTCGCGGTTTCGACGATCTCGCTGGCCGAACGGTCGATCAGACGATGATCGAACGCCTTGAGGCGGATCCGGATCTTTTGGTCCGTCATGACGGAAATATCCTTCGTTAAAAGAGCGACGGGCCCGCGGCTGGGTGCGCGGAACCCCTGTGAAATCGTGGCTGACCGGAGCATTCACCCGCGCCCCGGGGCCTTTCCCTGGAAAAACGAAAGGCAGATCGGTCGCCCGATCCGCCCAGACCTGGAATTGCAGACGCAATAACCCGCTCCATCCCATCGTGCTCCGAAGACCTTCGGAACGGGTGGAGCGCAGCCTCGCGACATTTCCGTGTCTGGCGAAGACGAGGGCATCCTGCACCTCATTTCGCAATGTCGCGGGCTGGCGTGGATCAGCCAACCCGCGAGGGTCTTGCATTCTAGCGGGTACCGCAGGGCCGGCGCAAGCCCCTGCCCTGCGAAAACCGGAACGGACCGGAGGACCGGTCCGCTCGCTTGCGTCCAAGCCCAACGCGTGGGCTATCGGCTTACTTGATGATCTTGGCCACGACACCGGCGCCGACGGTCCGGCCGCCTTCGCGGATCGCGAAGCGCAGGCCTTCGTCCATCGCCACCGGGTTGATCAGCGTGACCACC